>SKXS01000161.1 GCA_007128345.1 Spirochaetia bacterium | reverse complement strand
CATTTTCACCCTGCTCTCTGATAAATTTCTTACGACTCCGAATTTAATGAGTATATTCACCATTACTTCCGAACTGGGAATTATGGCCATAGGCGTTTGTTTGCTCATGATTTCCGGTGAGTTTGATCTTTCGGTGAGCTCGGTTTTTGCCATTGCTCCGATGGTGGGGGTCCTGCTGGCCAATGCTGGTGTGCCGCTGCCTATAGCATTTATTGTTGGCTTGGCAACCTGTGCCGCTATTGGGCTGTTCAACGGATATATTGTTCTCACAACTCAGATTCCCTCATTTATTGTGACTCTAGGCGGTATGATGTTCTACAGGGGAATTTTGCTTGCTGTTACCGGCGGTTTTTCCATTATCTATCAGGGAGACCCCGGCGGATTTATGAATGTCTTAGGCGGCAGAACCGCATTTGGGCTGCGTGCATCCGGTGTTTGGTTTATTGCTTTGATGATTATTGTCTCCATTATCCTCAACAATACCAAGTATGGTAACCACGTATTTGCAGTCGGTGGCAATCCGGGCACGGCAAAAGCAGTGGGTATCAATGTCTTTAAAGTGAAGATGCTTAACTTTATGATTTGTTCCATGACAGCCGGACTAGCAGGATTTATGGCCTTCGGCCGTTTCAGGGGAGTTGATCCGACATCAGGAACACTGATGGAACTCGAGGCAATTGCCGCATCGGTCATTGGCGGTGCACTGCTTTCTGGAGGATACGGAAGTATAATCGGAGCATTTATCGGCGCCTTTCTCATCGGTGTGATGCGCAGCGGGCTGATTCTAGCAGGAGCTCCTGCATACTGGTACCGGGGTTTTATCGGAGTGGTGCTGGTGATTTCAGTGATCATCAATACCAAAATCCGGAAGGCGGTGGCAGGATGAATACCCAGACAATTGAACAAAATAAACAACAAATTATTCAGGATAATCTTGTTTTTATGGACGGAATATCGGTGCGTTTCGGAAAAGTTGTAGCACTGCAGGGAGTCAATTTTTCCGTAAAGCATAATGAAGTGGTTGGTCTGCTTGGAGACAATGGTGCCGGGAAGTCTACTCTGATAAAGACTCTCAACGGATATCATAAAGCCAATGAAGGGTCCATTTATTTCAAGGGAAAACAGGTATCGTTCAAGTCTCCGAAATATGCCCGTGAGGCAGGTATCGAAACTGCCTATCAAGATCTAGCTTTAGTTAACCTGATGACCATTTCGCGGAACTTTTTTATGGGCAGAGAGCTGCAGAAGAACATAGGCCCCATCAAAGTAATGGATATGAAACAAATGGACTTGATTGCTGCACAATCTCTGTCGGAAGTAGGTCTGAGGAATATAAGGGAAATGCAGGAGACAGTGAACTTCCTGTCAGGAGGCGAACGGCAGGCAATTTCTATTGGAAGGGCTACATACTTTGGAGCGCAGCTGCTTATTCTCGATGAGCCTACCGCTGCTTTGTCAGTAATGGAGACCGAATGGGTGCTCAGACTGGTATCAGAGGCAAAAGATAACGGTCTATCGGTAATCCTCATAACCCATAATGCATATGAAGCATATGCTGTAGCTGACCGGTTTGTAGTGCTGCAGCACGGAAAGAACTATGCGGAGATCAATAAGGAAGATACCAATCCAAAAGATCTTATTGAGGTCATTGCTGGTAGGAAGTAATGCCCCTGTCGTCTTGCGATTCCTGTTTGCTTTATCCTGAGGGCCCATGTATACTGTACAGCAACAGGACACTATGGCACAGGTAGAACATCCACTGCAAATACCTTCGGAAAAGCCCCCCAATATCTTGGAGATGCGGGATATCAGTGTTTCATTCAAGAAGATTATTGCATTGGAAGATGTCAACCTTACCATAGGCCGTAACGAAGTAGTAGCGTTACTCGGCGATAATGGTGCTGGAAAATCTACATTGGTAAAGACCCTGATGGGACTCTATACACCCAAGAAAGGGAGTATCACTTTCAATGGCACGCCCATGGATCGTCCGAATCCTTTGCATGCCCGTGAACAGGGCATTGAAGTGGTATACCAGGACCATAGCCTGCTTGAGCATCTGAGCATAACCAGAAATTTCTTTTTAGGTCGGGAGATTACACGGAACATAGGGTTTCTGCCATTTCTCTGTACCAGGAGCATGGACCGAATTGTCTCTGATCAACTCAGTGAAGTGGATATATCAGGGCTCAAGTCCATGCGCCAGAAACCCAGTTCTCTGTCGGGCGGCGAAAAACAGCTGGTGGAAATTGAACGGGCAAATTATTTCTGCAGCAAGCTTCTTATCCTTGATGAGCCCACTGCTTCGCTTTCTGAATACGAGATCGGCAAGGTACTCAATCGTATTAGAAAGGTGCAGGAACGGGGAATTGCGGTGCTGTTTATCACCCATAAAGCACATGAAGTGTTTATGGTTGCAGACCGATTCGTTATTCTTAAACGGGGACGTAACTACGCTGATTTAAAAAAAAGCGATACCACACTGAAAGATCTGGAAAAACTGCTTATATCATCAAGGTTCTCCGTCGTGCGGGATATGGCGGCAACGGTAGCTCATCAGATACGCAATCCCCTTGGTGTCATGAAGGTTTCCGTTGAGATGCTTAGGGATGACTTTGAGGTCAGCATTAACAAAGATAACTATCGAAGGATTCTTGATATGAT
Source organism: Spirochaetia bacterium (assembly GCA_007128345.1). GTDB lineage: Bacteria > Spirochaetota > Spirochaetia > PWKH01 > PWKH01 > SKXS01. Next base: position 1,331 of record SKXS01000161.1, on the reverse strand, counting down.
CCTCGACGAGGTTACCACGCTGGAACTGGTTGCTCGTAACTACCTGGAATATGCCAACAGCAAGGCAATAGAACGCACCCTGGTCGCAATACCGGAACTCATACACGGAGCTCTGGTAAATATATCCTTTGACCGATTTCCAAAAGAAAATATTAACGTATATGTAGAGGGAGACATCCCTCCCTACTCTGTTGATAAGTTTCTTATCGAGCAGGCAATTGCCAATCTTGTGGTCAATGCAATCCAGGCATCGAACCTTGATTCTGAAATTACCATATCTGCATGTTTAGAGGATTTCAGACTGGTCATTTCTGTTACAGACCACGGGGTGGGTATGGACCAGGATACCATAAGCAATATTTTTAATCCCTTTTTCTCAACCAAAACATCCGGGACAGGATTGGGTCTGTCTATTGTGCAGAAAATTATTGAGGAACACAAAGGGAAGATAGAAGTTTTTTCAGAACCAGGGAGAGGATCGGTTTTCAGCATATACTTATAGTGAGAGAATCATGAAGAAAATACTGATTGTTGATGATGAAAAGAATATGCGCAATGTCCTGGCTATGCTCCTGGAAAATGACGGGTATAAAGTGGTAAAGGCAAGCAGCGGTGCTGAAGCTCTCGGATATATTGAAGAACTCACAGATATCGACCTGATTATTTCAGACCTCAGAATGCCTGACAAGGATGGCATGGAGATACTGCATTTCTGCCGTAGTCACCAAATCAGTATTCCCTTTGTACTGATCACTGCCTATGGAACCATAGATCTTGCCGTCCAGGCTATGAAGCGGGGTGCTGCGGATTTCATCACCAAACCCTTCAACAAAAACCTGTTCCGCCATGTGGTTAACCGGTTATTAACAGAGAGAGCCGGAGCAGAGGACCGAGATACACCAAAAAAAGCTTCAGACCACTATACCATTATCTACCGCAGTCAAGCGATGGAAAATCTTATGAGTAAGGTCAGAAAAATTGCCCATGCTCATGTTCCGGTACTCCTTTTAGGAGAAAGCGGCACAGGAAAAGAGCTTATTGCACGCGCAATTCACCGATATTCCAGATCATTGCCCTTTATCAGCATCAGTTGTCCTGCGTTACCGGGAACATTGATAGAGAGTGAGCTTTTCGGGTATGCAAAAGGGGCGTTCACCGGTGCAAACAAACATTATATCGGAAAACTGAAAGATGCCGATGGGGGAGTGCTCATGCTTGATGAGATAGGAGATCTTCCCTTAGAGCTCCAGCCAAAACTCCTGCGATTTCTTGAAGAGAAAACCTATCAGCCTATAGGAAGCAATACCACCATAACAGTCAATACTCGGCTT
>SKXS01000090.1 GCA_007128345.1 Spirochaetia bacterium | reverse complement strand
TGAGCGGCAGCCTGCGCAGCGGTCTGAGCGAATGCAGTAACTTCATCCGCATCAGGGGGCATGATGCCCCGGGATGCCAGGGCCTTTCGCCGCTTGGGATAGATATCAAGGAAGCTGATGATGCATGTTTTTGTGAATCCCGTGAGAGCTTCGCAGAGCATAGAGAAGGCTTCCTGGTGCCGGGAGACTGAATGCTCTGCAGATATGAGCACAGGATCATAGCGCCAGATGGTGAATTCCGGGCCCAGAAGGGCGGAAAACGCCCGGAATGTTTCAATACGTGTTGCAAGAATGGGAACCAGCGGTTCTATGGATCGGGGATAGGCATTGAGGGTCATGAGCAGTCTGCAGCGGTAGGAGGCAAGGCGGTCCATCTTTTGAAGCAGGGGAGCGGGATGCTTTGACCAGAGCACCAGTTCATCCACGCAGGAGGGATCAAGAGAAACCGTTCGCTGACGCCGGTTGTAGGGATTGGTGACTGTGACAGCACCCCGTTCTATGTGCTCAATAAGCCAGTCGCTCAAGCACGCGGGTATGTCGGACCTGCGGCTCGCGCTGATGATCATGGATGCTTGGCCTTTGTCTTCTTTCGCGGCCGGGAAGGGATACTCCGTCCCTGCTCATCACGATGAACAGTGAACCGTTTACCAATGAAGGATATGACCCTGGATGAGTTCTTTTTCAGCCAGGAAGCGGCCTCTTCGGTTATGATGGGCTGCGGGGACTGGCCGGCATCGTCTTTGGGGTCCACGCTGGATATGAGCTGCTGCGCTTTTGCCCGGGCCTCCTCCTCCTTGGTCACCTCTTCTTCCTCAAGCAGAGGCGAAAGGGGGTGTTTCGGCTTTGGTGCCTTAATGGAAATGGTGCCCAGCGGGGTGCTGGTTCTCCTCGTGCCGACCCCCAGGGTTTCATGCAGGGAGCGGAGTTCAATCTTTTTGCGCATGGACCTGATCCGCTCAAGTTCAAATGCCTTGAGCCGGGCGGCCTGGTGCTGGGCCCGCCGCTCGCGGCGCTCCATCCTGCTGGGAGGTTCCTGGAGATGTCGCAGCGAGCGCTCCAGGACAGCGTCGAGCTTGCTCTCCATAAATGTCCCCTGTCTCACGTGGTATGCCAGCACTGATGAGGCTGCGATGACGATGGCAAGCCCGTCGAAGGCTGAATCTACTGCATCCTGATACATATTCCAGCTCCAGGAGCTTAGCAGGCGGGTCTTCGCACGGTAGAGGAAGAAGCGCAGCAGCGCGAAGATGCCGACAGAGAGCACGCTCAGCTGCGGTACGGAGACCGATGCGTTCACTATGGTTGCCAGCTGGTATACCAGGTAGACGATCATCAGGGTGAGAGCGATCTCACCTGAGAAGATGACCACGGAAGCGGTAGTGAAGAACTTCGGTGAAGTGCGTGTTTTATTCACCTTTTCGGTGAGGGTGCGCTGGATAATGTGGAACTTCCGCTCAATGTTGCCCTTCTTCCTGCGGTTGCGCATTTTCCTCGTATAGGCTTCAATGCGCTCCTTCACCTGGTCAGGGAATACCCCTCCCAGCAGGCGCTGGAGAGTCTCGTTGGCATATGTGAATGCCCAGGCGATGTTGTAGCGCTCGCGCTGCAGGTGGATGAGAGAGAGCTCTTCGTATGTCCTGCTGGTTTCCGAAACCAGGGAGATGAAGTGAGCTGTTGCCTTGACCGGATCTGCCTGGCTGTCGATGGAGCGGACTTCGTCTTCGATCCTCTTTTTCATATCGAAGCTCTTCATACTTCACTGCATACCACAACAGGAGAGTATTTGCAAGTTGCTCCCCATCAGTGCTATACTCTCGATCAGGGAGGAGAAGCTACGCATGCAGAGCATTATAACCGTGACAACCAGCTGCCGGGAAGAACTGGTGGACATCACGTCCGAGGTAGAGAAAGTTGTGGAAGAGTCGGGCAGCGTATCGGGGATTGTCTCTGTCTACGTCCTCGGCGCCACTGCGGCACTCATGATCCAGGAGAACTGGGATGACAGCGTGCAGAAGGACATGGTGGACCTCCTGCGGAGGCTGGTACCCCCGGGGGTATGGAAGCACGATCTTCAGGACAACAACGGGGACGCCCATCTGAAAGCCGGGATTATCGGGCCAGGCGAGGTCATCCCTCTCATAGACCGAAAGCTGGGACTATCGACATGGCAGAACCTGTTTCTCTGTGAATTTGACGGACCCAGGCGTGAGCGCCGGGTGGTGATCACGATCATTGGGGAAGACCATTCCCAAAATAGGAGCATACCATGACCTATGCAGGAGGTGCCGCAGCATACGCGGCAGTGGTGGCAAATGCGGTGAAGGCCTCGGGATCACTGGTGAAGCTTGAGGAGAAAGACTTTGCGCGCATACTGGAGAAAGCCCGTTCCGGACTGGTGGTCCATGCCTCAAGCGGAGTTTTCTCTACAAAGCACCAGTACCTGGTTTCATACAAGGGGTTCACCTTCTTTCATGTGTGCAGGGAGCCCGTGCGCATACCCGACGGCTTCGAGATCATCGAAGCAAAGAGCATATGGATGCCCTCCTGATATGAAAAAATACCTGCTGACCGTCATCATAGTCCTGCTGGTGCCCTTTTCTGCCGTATCGCTGGAGCAGTACGCCGGGGATCCCCTCTTTCTCCAGGATATCCCCATCACCTATGGCGAGGAGGCCTTCCTCCAGCGCATCCACGCACGTACGGGAGGCGAGCGCGAACCTGTGGGACTGGTCCTTTCCGGGGGATCGGCCCGGGCATTCGCCCATATCGGGGTGCTGCGGTTTCTTGAGGAGCAGGGGATAGTTCCCGATTTCATCGTCTCCAATTCGATGGGCTCCATTGTCGGGCTGCTCTACAGCGCGGGGTTCTCCCCTGACCAGATCTACCGGATAGTCGACCAGACCCCCATGGGAGGGCTGTTCCGCATGGCCGTGCCGGTGCACGGGGGACTGCTGGACACCTCCCGCTTCGTGAGCCTGCTGGCCGCCTATACAAAGGATCTGCGGCTGGAGACGCTGCCCATCCCCATCATGGTGATATGCGAGGATCTGGTGACCAAGCGCCAGGTGCGCATCACCGAGGGCGACTTCCTGGAGGTGCTCCAGGCATCTTTTGCGCTCCCGGTATACTTCCCTCCGGTGCCCTACCGTGACCACCTGCTGGTGGACGGGGGGATTTCCAATCTTGTACCGCTCTCTCCCGCGTACGAGTACACCACTGCGGTGATCGCCTCAACGGCCTTCTACCAGAATCCGGACCTGGACCTCACCAATCCCCTGACCATACTTAACGTATCACTGGACATAACCAAGGGGAGGAAGGGAGTCGAGGAGATCAAGCACTACAAGCCCATGCTCATACGGGCGGCGGTGGAGCACTTCTCCTTTATGGAGTTTGACCGTCTGGAGGCGCTCTCAGAGGCGGGCTACCAATCCGCTGCCATGCAGTTTGATCCGGAGCCATTTCTGATGCATGCTGACGGCGACCTCGGGGTGACAGAGGAGCTGGCTGCCATTCGACTTGCCCATGAAGGACGCATCAGCGGACTGCTGACTGCTGATCGGATACCCGCATATAAGCCGTCCTGGAACCTCTACCCGAAGCTCCGCATCAGGGGGACTCCTTCGGGGAAACTGTACCTGAGCCGGGAGGCAGTCTTCTCCCTTGATGTAGAAGGAACCTGGCGCTATGCGACTGCTTCGCTCTACGGGGGCGGTGCATGGGATGCTGCATCCTGGAGCATGCACCCGGCAATAGGGACGGAGGTCATCTGGCTTCCCGCTGAGGGAATGACTTTCCAGGGAGGTGCGGAAGCTTGGCTGGCTGGATACAACAGCATCAGCCGCGTCTACGGCTACGGCATGCTCACCATACGTGCCGGCATTCTGCCTCTATCAGCAGGGGGAGTATTCGAGTATCTGGGTGATCTCAGCACACATACATCCGGGACGCTTCTCAGCGCCTGGGTTGGTGCTGAAGCAAAACTTCCCGGGAACAGCGGGATATA
>SKXS01000169.1 GCA_007128345.1 Spirochaetia bacterium | reverse complement strand
CCTTCGGTTTGGGAATCATGGCCATGCTTGCATTCGGGAAAACCCGCATCCTCCAGAACAGCAGGAAGGAAAGACCTCTGGGTGAACCGCTATAGCTCATCCTATGTTCCCTTCCGCTTCATATCCATTGAATGAGAGTCAGGTACGAAAAAAATGTTTTTCTCAGATACAATCCGTGCTACTATATTTTTATCATTTACTGCCAACAGGCACCCAAGGAGGCTGTGATGACCCAGCATGTGTCGGCCTCGGAAGCTGCGTATGAGCGCCGCAAGACTGTCATCGGCGTCAGGATGACGGTACTCTACTCAATTGTTTATGGAGGATTTGTTGTACTCAGCGTATTCAGGCCGGCATTGATGGGAGCGAGAGCCCTCTTCGGGCTGAACCTCGCTGTCGCCTACGGTCTGGGACTTATCCTCATCGCCATACTCTTTGCCCTCGTATACAATCACCTCTGCCGTACTCCATCTGCTGGAGGGATCCCCAAAGACACACCCGGCACATAGGAGATTCACATGGCAATTGCTGTATTCGTAGTATTCGTCGCACTGGTCCTGGCGGTCTCCACACATACAAGCCGTAAGGCACGAAGCGTAGGCGGCTACTTTGTGGCCAACAGCTCCATACACTGGGGTGTCAATGGAATCGCCTTTGCAGGCGGCTACCTGTCAGTAGCCAGCTTTCTGGGCATATGCGGACTCATTGCTTTCTTCGGTTATGATGGATTTCTCTACTCAATCGGATTCCTTGCCGGATGGATTGTCGCTCTTTTCGTGATTGCCGAACCCATGAAGCGGATGGGGACCTTCACCTTTTCCGACGCCCTGAACCGTAAGTTCAGCAGACCCGGCATCCAGCTGGCTGCCGGTCTGAGCGTACTGGTGGTATCGCTGTTCTACCTCGTTCCCCAGATGGTCGGTGCGGGCGTACTCGTAGAACCGCTGCTTGGGATCCCCCATTACTGGGGAGTGATCATCGTGGGAACCGTGGTCATCCTCATTGTTGCCGGCGGGGGTATGACCTCTACCACCTACGTGCAGTTCTTCAATGGAGGACTCCTGCTCACCTTCGCCACTATACTCACAATTGCGGTACTTGCCCGGGGCGTGCATACCGCTGACCTGCCCAGCGAAGAAGGAACTCAGGGACTTGAAAGCTATCGGTTTGAAGAAACAGCGATAGATCTTTCTGGGGATATCCCGCAGGTTGCGCTGCCCTATGCCAGGGTTACCGGGCGACATGCGGTCATCGACCGGCACACCGGAAAGGAGAGCCTGGTGTTCTATCGTGTGGAGCGGCCCTATCCCGCAGTGGAAGGAGTTGACCAGACCTGGAGTGCGATCATCATGGGACGTACCGTCTCCTTTGATTCTCCCCCGCCTGACGGATATCCCTGGCGTTTTGATCAGCCGTACGGACGGCCTGTGGTTATGGTAAACCAGTGGTGGCTCCTGGATAAGGACAGAGGCGTCTTGGTGGAGACCCAGAACCGCACAATCCTGCCGGACGGGAACTCGCTGGTCAACGGAGGACCCGAGAGCGCTTCCAACAGGCTGCGCCAGATGGGCTATGTTTCGCAGATTCCTGAAGATTACGGGGAAAGCACCGGTTCCGTAGGACCAGTGAGGCTGCTGAGCATCTTATCTGACCGCTCCACGGTGGTGCAGCGTCCCATGCATACAGCATTTACCGATGAGACGGGTGAGCAGATCACTATCTACTATGAAAAACCCACCAGCGGTGATGTCTTTATGCGACCAGGACTTATGTTCCCGCTGGAAGCCCGGGAAGGGGAACCTGCTTTCACAACCCTACTGAACCGGCTCAACTTTATTTCACTCATGCTCGCCCTCTTCTTCGGAACCTCGGCGCTTCCCCACATACTCATACGGTACTATACCGTCCCGAGCGCTGAAGCAGCCAGAAAATCTACCATTGTAGCTATTGCAGGCATCGGTCTGTTCTACATACTCACAATGTACCTCGGCGTTGGCGCCCTGGCTTCAGGTGCAATCAACCCGGAGACTAGCAACATGAGCGCCCCCCTGCTTGCCAGAAGCTTCGGAGAGGTGCTTTTTGCCATGATATCCGGGATCGCATTCACCACCGTGCTTGCCACCGTTTCCGGCCTGATCATGGCCGCATCGGGAGCCGTAGCCCATGACCTCATGGGGAACCTCATGAGAAGGGAGTTTTCCGACCGTTCCAAGGTACTCACTGGACGGGTAGTAGCCATCGTCGTCGGAGTGATCGGGATTGTACTGGGCATCGCGTTCAGGGATATGAACGTCTCCTTCCTGGTAGGCTGGGCGTTTGCCGTGGCGGCCTCAGCAAACCTGCCTTCCCTGCTGTTCATGCTCTTCTGGAAGAAGACAACCGCCCCGGGCATCATCGCGTCAATCCTTGTAGGCATCATTCTTTCGGTGGGACTCATCCTCCTGAGTCCGGACATGTGGGCACGCTACGGCCTGGATCCTGCAGGGGCACCCATGCCCATCAACCAGCCGGGTATTGTATCGATTCCCCTGAGCTTCATCACGCTGGTGCTTGTTTCCCTGGCGACCCAAAAGAAGCGGCCTGCCTCTGCATAAGGCCCTACACAGTTCCCTGGAACTCAAGACTCACCTTCTTCTGGATCACCGTGATCTGGGAGAAGGAGTGCTTGAGCATACCGTGGTCAATCTGGGTGAGGGTATCGGGATTTACCGAGTTATCCGGGTCCATGGCTCCCATGATCATCTCGAGCTGTCTGCGGAAACGCAGCTGCATGAGGTGGCTGTAGGCTTGTGTTATTCCCCTCCAGCTCTCTTCCTGGAGCATGCCGGAATCCCGCAGATGCATGAGTCGGTCGAAGGTATTGGTCTCATCTATCTGGTGCTTGAGCGCGTAGAGCCTGGCAAAGTTGACGATAGGAAGCATAGCCTCCTTCACATTGAACATGTTCGGCGCTTCCCCTGCAGTGCCGGTAACAATCTTGCCGAACAGTCCGACGGGAGGTTTATAGCGGAGGGTATTGCGGGCCATGTGCGAGAGGAATGCGGGATGGGCTGCAATCTCCCTGCTGATATGACCGCGAAGCTCCTGCACCAGGCTGAAGTCGCCGAAGATGCACCGATGGTCGAAGAAGACGTTGCAGCTGGCCAACGCCCTGCTGTCCGGTTCAGCGATCCACTGTGAGAAGTACTCTTTCCACTGGGACAGCGGCTGGTTCCACTCTTCATGCTTTGCCATGTTCCCGCCCCGGCAGTAGCGGTAGCCGAGCTGGTGCAGGGCATCGCAGATCAACCTGCCCAGCTTCAGGAAATATTCCCGGGCGCCTGGGGTATCAGGTGAGTCGCTGTAGATTATTGCGTTATCCTGGTCAGTCGCAAGGGTCTGCTCCTTCCGCGCTTCGCTACCCAACGCGACGAACGCGAAGGGAAGCGGAGGTGAACCCAGTTCCTGGATCATAAGCGAGATCACCTGGCAGGCCGCAGCATCAAAAGCCCCGGTAAGCACGTGACAGACATGCCGGGGCAGCGCTCCCGATTCCACCAGAGAACTGATCAGCGAGGGGATCCGCTCATGGCAAGAAGCAAGTTCATCCACGGTCCGAGACCGCCTAAACTGCTGGATAAGCACCACCAGAGAATACCGCTCGGGGCGGACCGTCCTGCTGCTCCTGATCATACCCGTCAGGTGACCAGCGTCATCGGTTACCGCCAAGTGCTCTACCTGACGCTCCCGCTCCAGCAGGAATGCCTCAAATACCGGAGCATCCTCGCTGATTGATACCACCGGCGCGCTCATAATTCTCGACACCGGCAGCGCGGTATCGAGTTTACCTGCAACTACCCGTTCCCTGATGTCATGGTCAGTAATGATGCCCACCAGTTCCCCTTCACCTCCCAGGATGGTAATCGCATCGGTACCATGTTTACCCATGAGGCTGACGGCTTTAGCTATGGTATCATTGAGATCACAAGATACGGGGGCCTCCATGGAGTTTCTCACCGGCTCAGTCAGGAAGAGCTGGGAAGCCTGCAGCTGAGCGAACAGGCGGTCCCGTTCCGCCTCCGACTGCATCGTCCGGTGCCGGGTAATATCCTGGATGCTCAGCAGCATGCCGTCATTTCCTGCAAAGGTCACCTGGGTGGATGATATGAGAATGGGAACGGTCCTTCCATCCTTGCGCCTGAGCCTTGCTTCAACAGGCTCGATGATCTCCTCCCCTTTTTCAATGCGCGCAAGCGCAGAACGTGCAGAGGTATCGTCGCTGCCGACAAGGATGTCATCGATGTCAAGGAATGCGAGTTCCGGTGAACGGTAGCCGAGCATATCAAGAAGCTTGCGGTTGGCGTAGGCGCACCTTGGCCCCGAAAGCAGCAGCACCCCGCTGGCCGCCGATTCGACCAATGTACGGTAGCGCTCGTGAGACCTATGGAGGTCCTGCTCAGCCTCGCTGCGTCTGCGCTCAATCTTAAGGCTCTGGTAGGCGATGGTAAGCAGCAGCATCGCGGCAACCACCACCACGGCAAAGGAGAGATCCACCATGCGGCGGGTAATCCCGTCAATCTCCTGACGGACATCTTCAACGTAGAGACCGGTCCCGATGATCCACCCCCAGGGAGCAAATCCGCGGACGTATGATTCCTTTGCCTCCAGCCGTTCAGGGTCATCATGCCACTGCCATACATAGCGGACATAGCCGGATGATTGTTTCCGCACTGCCGAGACAAATTCAACAAAGGGACGCACGCCCTCCGGATCGGTGAAGTCCGAAAGGTCAGACCCCTCGAGATCCTCCCGGTACGGGTGCATTACCATCCGGGGATGCATGTCGGTGATCCAGAAGTAGTTCATTCCCTCCGGACCATACCGGATGCGCCGGATGCGCTCCACCGCAGCCTGCTGCGCCTCCTCGATGGAAATCTTGCCTTCACGCACTTCCCGTTCATAGTCTGAGAGTATGCTCCATGCCGAGTTGGTCAGCTCGGTAGTCATTTCACGCTTGCGCTCCATGAGGCGCTCTTCCATGGTTGGTATGATCATGCCGAATATGAGAGAGATGAAGAATGCAATGACAAAAAACGACGGCAGCACGATTCGGGTTACCAGCCACCGCCAGTTCATCTCAATACGGGCTTCCTGGCGCTCCTTCGCCAACGCCCTGGTGTGCAGGGCATTCTTCGCGTGCTCGCTTAAGGCCCGGGAAAACCGCTTCCACTGGTCAGCCGGGAATTCAATACCAAGGGAAGCGGTTTCTGTACCGTTCGGGCTGTGGTAGTCGCTTCCCCCGCAGGTCATGATATTCAGCTTCTCGGCAAGTTCCGCCAGCTCTTCACGCACTTCAGGGGCATAGGGCTTGTAGTACGCCTCAATCCCGTCAAGGCCAGCGTCAACCAGGCGTTCCATCTGCGCCTCCAGGACATCACCGCTCCATCCTGTCTGGAGGGGATGAGCCAAAAACACAATTCCCCCGGCTTCATGTATGGAGGAAATTGCCTGGTAGGCATCATGATTCCCGTCGAAGAGCTTATGGAGCACCCGGCTTTCCGGGTCAAACCCGTAGGCAAGGAGGTGAATCTCCGCATCGTCAAGGGATGCGCTTATTTCCACCCCGGCAATGTCGGTAATGCCCCGCTTGGATGCAGCCCGGTGGAAAGCCATAAGTCCTGCAAGTGAGTGATGATCGGTAAGAGAAGCGTAGCTGACCCCCGCCTCTGCGAGCATTGCGGCAATGCGGGCAGGGGTATAGCTGCCGTCGCTCGCGTCAGAGTGACAATGCAAGTCTGCAAGCACTACAGCTTTTGCGCCTGCACTACGATGGTTGCGGTCGGCATCCGTCATACCGGGATTATACCACACCTAATATCCCAGGCAAGCCTCATCGACTGGACAGACGGGGTATGATTACGGCTCTGTAACGGTAACCGTAAGCAGCTTTTCCTGTTCCAGAAACGCCTCCAGCACATCTCCGGGCACCACCGCACCGATTCCCTCAGGAGTTCCGGTCATGAGCACATCGCCTCGGTCCAGGGTGACATACCGGGACACATGGGATATCAGGCGGTTTACGGAGAACACCATGTCGCGGGTATTTCCCAGCTGACGTACCTTCCCGTTTACCCGAAGTTCGATGGTCAGGTCCTGGATGCCTTTGCTGAGGGTATCCAGGGGTACCCATTGCCCCACCGGCGCGGAATCCTCAAAGGATTTGCAGATCTCCCAGGGATAGCCGCGGTCCTTCTGGAGACGCTGCAGGTCTCTTGCAGTAAAGTCGATTCCCACGGAAACCTTCGAGTAGCAGCTGGATGCCTCCGATTCTGTTACATTCCTGACTGGCGCATCAATGAGCACTACCAGTTCCACCTCGTAATGCACATCCTGTGAAAAGTCCGGATAGGGGAACGAGCCGACCTGTGACGGCACTGCGTTATCGGGCTTGAAGAAGAACATGGGCTCTTCCGGCACATCGCTGTCAAGTTCCTTTGCGTGAGCAAGGTAGTTCTTGCCAATACAGATAAACTTCATTTCCTGCCTCCTCATAGGCGAGCTTCACATCACGACTAACATCTTTCAAAGGAATCCGGTGATGCTTTTCAATATCTGAAAATTATAGTACCGGGTTTGCCTGCACAGCGCAAGAGCATCATGGCATCGGCAGCCATCAGCAACGCTGTATGCAGCTGCATCTTACCAGTGCGGTATGCATGTACGCTGCCCCCATACCGTCGGTTGCATTTCCCGGTTTTCCCCCATCGTCCCCGCCGAAGCGTTTCTGCGGAGCCTCACAGTTTCTCCGGGGGCATGACTCCCTGCTGATCAGCTATGTCAAGCAGCTGCTGGTAGACTTTCACGGAAAGAGGAATTCCGAGTTTGCGGCACTCCTCTTCATGCAAGTGCTCCTTGAGTCCGGCGTAGAATATCCGCTTCTCCCCTTCAGCAGGCACTGCCTGCACGAGATCGGCAAGCATTCGGTCCATATCCGCCTTGAACTCGTCGGGCTTCCTGAAGCGGTCTATGCGGACTGCTCCGAAGAAATGACATACCCGGGCTGATGTCTCAGCACTGTCCATCACCGCCCGGCCGAAGGTTCCTCCTGAGAACAGGGCGGTACAAATGTCCACAAGCACGGCAAGTCCGTATCCCTTATGTCCTCCATGGAGTTCCCCAGAGCCTCCGAGGGGAAGGATTCCCCCGCCCAGCTGGTGGAGCATGGTATTCAGCAGAGTTGATGCATCGCCTGTCGGCAGCCCCTGGATATCGACAGCCCAGCCGTTCGGCAGTGACCCTCCCTCACGGGCATAGGTCTCCACCTTGCCCCGGGTCACCACGGTGGTGGACATGTCAAGGATGAACGGAGCCTCTCTGGATGCGGGGACCGCTACGGCAATCGGATTTGTGCCGAAATACACTTCCCGCCCGAAGGTGGGAACCCCGAGCGCTGCGGTATTGGTCATGGCAATCCCAATCATATCATGTTCGAGAGCCATCTGTGCGTAGTAGCCGGCTATACCGAAATGGTTTGAATCCCGCACGGAAGCGAATGCGGCACCGGCATCGTGCGCCTTACGAATAACCCGCTCCATGACCTGCTTGCTCACATGGAGTCCCATGGCGCCGTTCGCGTCAACGGTGAGGGAAATCGGGGTCTCCTGCAGTACGGTGAAGGGAGTTCGGGGCACCATAATTTCTGCAAGGACTCCGTTCACGTACCGTCTTAAACGGGCCGTACCGTGGCTCACGATCCCCTTGGCATCCGCCGCCACGAGTATGTCCGCTGAATCTGCCGCCTCTTCGTCCCCTGCCCCGAGGGAGAGAAACACCCCCCGGGTAAACCTCACTAATTCTTCCCAGCCGACTCGAACCTGCTGCATCATCGTTGCTCCTTCATTGCCGCATATGTATCATGAGAAACTCCTATGCACTTCCAAGCATACGCCGCATACCGTCGTCTCTCATCCGGAATATCACCTTTCAAATGTGCACACTGTAATATCGTCACGCTCCCTGAAGCCTGCCCGGTTCCAGAATGCCCGTCCGGCTTGATTTTCTCTGAATACGAAGAGATGAGTCCTGGATATGCCGGCTTTCTCAAGCGCCTGGAGTGACCGCTTAACCAGTTCTCTCGCTATTCCCCGATTACGGTACACTGGCGCTACATACAGGTGGTAGAGGTACCCCCTTCTCCCGTCGGTGCCCGCAAGGAGGGTTCCTGCCAAGTGATCACCGTCAACCGCGGCTATGCTCATTTCGGGATTATGCATAAGAAAACGCCTGATTGACTCACGGTCATCCGAGACGCTGAGGCCTATGGCCTCATCCTGCCTCCACAGCTCGTAGGCCGCATCATAATCGTTGACGGTAAAGACTCGGTACTCCACGATAAATCCTTATGCAGGTACAGATATCACAGGTGTGCATGCGCTCGGCAGAGAAGCGGCTTGCAGCCTACTGCTCCTTCTCCTTCAGCATCTCATCAAGCTTCTTGTCCAGTTCCTTTAGCCCATCCCGCGCAGCGGATCCAATCGATTCTACCGCTTTGTTCACGTGCTCAAAAAGGTCATCGTCAAGCGATTCCCATGTTTTGGCGGCATCAGTCTTCAGCTCTTCGGCAAAGGCTCTCGCCTCTTCCTCCGAGATATTGGTCTCTTCGGAAAGCTTACGGATTCCCTTCTCCAGCGCCTCCTTGGCAAACAGTCCGAGGGCTGCCCCTGCAAGAAGCCCTTTCCTTACCAGTTCATCCATCGGTACGCCTCCTGAGCCAAGTATAGTCAATATCATTTTTTTTATCCATGTACTTTCCGGTGCGTCACGCATAGTGCTGCAGGATGCGGCCAAGGCATAGGCATCATCAGGAGATGATCAGGCCCATACCTGCAGCGAACCGCTGAATTTCAGCACGTACGGCTGCCGTGGCTTGCACGACATGCCTAAGGAGATTACTGCTGGTCCCAGAATACCTGTTTAGATTTGGCAATAAGCTGCTGGACTGTTCCGTCGTCATTATGAGAGGTCCTGCCAGTCAGCCGTTGTGTCCATGTGTCAGGAAAGGCCTCCGGTCCGTACAGCGCCCCAATGGCCGCTCCGACCAGAGAGGCTATCGTGTCATTGTCTACGGTATCATTCACCGCCCTCACAATCGCTTCCTGAGGGTCATGCGCATGCTTGGAGAGTATGTACAGGACACTGGGAACCGTCTCCAAGAGATACGCACCAGAATACCAGGCATCGCATGCCTCAAGACTGCTCAACTTGCGCTCAGCAGCCCATGGAATGACATATTCAATAAACCGCCACAGCGGGCCAGCAAAGTCAAAAAATACCTCGTTCCGGGTGAAGTAGGTACTGTTTTCTCCCTCCAGGTCATTAGTGCAGCCAACATACTGCTCCTTCCACCATCCTGCATGGGGGGCTCCATCCATGCCCATCAGCTCATAGAGCATAGCTATATATGCCAGGCATGCGGAAATGGAAGCGCGATCATTATGGGTAATCATGGCAGCGATGGCAGTATCTGCCCAGACCTTCGTACCACCCGTCTTCAGGTGGGGAATGAGCATAGGGGCTATGCGCATGATTGCACCGTTCCCCGCTGAATTTGGACCGCATTGGTACCAGGGGACACCAGCTTTCCTGTGGGCAATGAATTCCCTCACGGTACGGCCTATACCGAAAATCTCGCCTCCGGAAGCAAACCTGTCCGTCAGATGTCCGGGAACAAATCCCCCATCCTCCATAAGCTGATCCAGCGTCCAGAAAGTAAGCTGGGTATCATCTGAGGGATATCCGTATTCTTTTCCTGTCACCGGGTCCGGCAGGTACTCCCGGATTTCACCGAAGCGCTTCCTGCGCTCTCCAGGAAACATCCCCTCGGTAGTATTTCCAAGGGCATCTCCAATTGCCACCCCTAGAAGCATACCTTCAACTCTGCGGTAATCAAACCCCGGCATTTTGGGAACCATGGAGGTGCTGAACAATGCTCCGGTATCTATCTGGATGAGTTCCCTGCTTATGAAATCCTCGAGGATTTTCACAGTATCCTGCATATATCCCTCAAACTACTTTTAGTAAATAATACCATGCGCCCTGTATGAATGCTATATTATTCAGAAAGAAAACTTGTCAGGAATCCGATGATCCTGTCTCTCTCTGCTTCTCAGCCTGCTCTGCCTCCCTGACATACGCTGATATCTCACCGAGCACATCGTTCGGGATGCGCTTGCGGAACTGCTTCATGGTGGAGGCCCCGAAGGGTGCTTTAGTAGTGAATCCCCCCAGACCGATGAAGAACTGCAGGTAGGGATTTTCCCGTATGAGTTCCACCGTTTCCCGATCTGAGGTAGCAAGCTGCTTCTGGATGAGCAGGGCGCCGAGGGCAATCCTGAACGGTTTTGCTGGAGGACCGGTATGCTTACTGAAGTGCTCCGCATACTGTCGCTCGTACTGCTGCCACGGAACCCTGCGGGCTAACTTCACCCAGCGGTTTTCTGGGTCAAGATACCCGCCGAAGGGCATAAAAAAGAGATCAAGTTCCAGCTGTCGCGGGTCATGTGCAGACCGGTACATACACGATCTCCCAATGCAGACAGTGTACTGGGATTATCAGGGGAAGTAAACCATATGTTTACATCCGTACCAGATTCACGGGATTTCTTCTAGCGTGCATACATACCATGATGTCTGTCTGCTCACGGGCAGGGCAGTTACATTACAGACACGCTTCATCTCTTCTTCTCCCTGGGCTATGAAGGAGAAGTAGCCGCCACCCTCAAGGGTCTCAATCACATCCGTGCACAGTGATCGGGATCCATGGTAGTCATAGATGACCACCAGCTTGCAGGCTACCCTGATCATTTCACGGTACATAACAATACGTTCCTCCGCTTCCAGGCCATGGGCAACGAAGGAGGCTATGGCAGCATCAAAACTGTCGTCATCAAAGGGAAGTCCGGTGAGCACATTCGCCTGGACACATGTGATACCACGGTTTTCCTTTCTTTTCATGGCGATTCGCAGCATGGGAAGGGAGGGATCTGTTCCCGTGACATGAAACCCTGCCTCCTGCAGCACCGAGCACAAAGCCCCGGTTCCGCAACCCACATCAATAACGGTGCGGATACGGGAAGGATCCATAATTTTCCGCATGCGCTTCAGGACCCGGGCGTAGCGGAACTTCTGCAGCCGGTAGAACAGCCCGTACCAGGGTGCGATACGGTCAAACAGCTCAATATGGGTATTGTTCCTGTGCATCAGCTTCCCCTCAGGTTATCAGATGATCCCCCATGATACCTTCTCTTACGGGAATGATCGACCATACCAGCAGGATACCTCCAAAAAAAACGAATATCCATCCAGTCTATCTGTCGAGTTACTGCGGGCCACACGCACTGCCGGCATGATAGTGCTTCACGGGATATGCGTCAATTTTTATGCCAAGTTCCTTCTCTTGCCTATCGCGTGGGAACCCGATACTATGCGTATGAATATCCTGGCTAACAGATTCTGCATGCGAGGGGGCAGATTATGGCGACATTCAGCATACCCTACGGCACCACATATATAGATATGCATGTGCCTGATGCCAACCTGACTGCCGTACTGGAGAGCAATCCTCCAGCAGGTGTTACCCATAGTGAGGAAGCGCATGTTCGTACTGCCCTGGAGCACCCCATCGGATCGCCCTGTCTCAGGGATCTAGCCAGGGGAAAGCAGCGGGTTGTCATCATCACCAGCGATCATACCCGGCCGGTCCCGTCGCGCATCACCCTCCCCCTGCTCCTGGAGGAAATCAGAAGCGGCAGTCCCGATTCTGATATTTCCATCATCATCGCCACAGGGTTCCATAGACCCACTTCCGAAGAGGAGATGTCCGCTAAGTTCGGGAAGGAACTTACTTCACGTGAGACCTTTGTCAACCATGACAGCTCACTTTCCGCACGGATGACGTATCTAGGGGCTCTTCCTTCCGGAGGCGAACTATGGATCAATACCCTGGCTGCTGAAGCTGATCTGCTTGTAGCCGAAGGGTTTATTGAGCCTCACTTTTTTGCTGGATTCTCAGGCGGACGCAAGAGCGTTCTTCCCGGGATCGCCTCACGTACTACCGTACTGGCAAACCACTGTTCCCAGTTCATTGCTGACGAGCACTGCAGAACCGGCATTCTGGAAGGAAACCCGATTCACCAGGATATGGTGTACGCTGCCGGACAAGCCAATCTGCAGTTCATTCTCAATGTCCTGCTGGACAAGGAGAAGCGCATCATCGGAGCCTATGCCGGACATCGTGAAGAAGCGCATCTGCGGGGGTGCGAACAGCTCAGTAGCTATTCCCGCGTGCAAGCGGTCCCTGCCGACATCGTGGTAACATCAAACGGCGGGTATCCCCTTGACCAGAACATCTACCAGGCAGTGAAGGGCATGACTGCAGCGGAGGCGTGCGCGAAGCAGGATGGAGTGATCATCATCGCATCAGAGTGCAGTGACGGGCACGGAGGCGAAGCATTCTATGAAACCATGCGTTCCCATGCTTCACCCCGTGAGGTGATGAACACCATCATGCGCATACCCATGGAAGAAACCATCCCAGACCAGTGGGAGAGCCAGATACTCGCACGAATTCTGATGAAGCATACAGTCATCCTGGTATCGGACCAGTGCAGTCCTCAGATCATCACCGACATGCACCTCAAACACGCATACAGCCTTGATGAAGCCCTGGAGACAGCCTTCAGAATAAAAGGAAGAAACGCATCGGTAACCGTCATTCCCGACGGGGTCGGGGTTATTGTAGATCCATTCCCCAGTTATTAAGCAGCCCCATTGTTTAGTCCACATGACTCCATCATCATACTTCGCCACAAGCACAGTGATTCACGTGAGCTCCTGCATATTCTTAATTATGGAACACTGAAAATGCTTCGGTATACTGAAGGGACTTCCATTGCTCCTTGTAGCAATGGAACAGACAATGGAAAGAGCATGCATGTAACACAGCGGTTAACCTGCTGGCACGTTAGTTGATGTCCGGAGCACTGTACATGTAAATGCGCGCCCTCTTCTCGCATTGTCCATCTACCTGTTTGCTCCCCTTTGGTATAGTATTCAGCTCATAACAGTCCTGAAGCATGCTCCAGGCGATCGTGTATCTGCATAACCTGTTATGCATCAGGAAATTGATTGGCATGTTAATGCCTGCACAAATTCGCTCCGAAAATCTCCTCATCGCTCGGCTGCCTGCTCGGGATGGGGAATGAGATCCATGTGTAGTTGAGCATCTCCCGCCAGGTGATATTTGATGATGATATATTCCCCCCCCAGGTGCCACATCCCAAAGTCAATGACATAGGCATCCCATTGGTCCAGGCACCGCTGTTTGCCAAGCACTGGGGCTGGTTAACCATGATACGGCTTACCTTTACCTTGAGGGCCAGTTCACGGATACGCTGATCATCCTGGGAATGGATACCGCACGAATGACCGGGTCCAGACGAAGAGGTGATTCGGTTCACCAACTCTATTGCCTCGTTAAAGGTCTCCCATCGGTAGACCCCACAGATCACCGACAGCTTCTCTCCAGAAAAGGGATGATCCCTGCCCACTCCCTGCTCTTCCACCAGAAAGAAGCTCTTCCCTTCAGGAAGCTGGATATCTGCTGCTTCAGCAATATGCTGGGCTTCAGATGCCACCAGGTTCCTGTTGAGCACTCCGTTATCCCACATGACAGCCTGGAGCCGGCGCTTTTCTTCCGGACTTACCAGATACCCGCCTGCACTTTCAAGTTCATGCAGCATCTCCCTATAGATTCGACTCTCGATTACCAAAGAGTTCTCAGTAGAGCAGCTGGTGGCATGATCGAAGGTCTTCGAAGCAGCTATCTTACCAGCTGCAAGAGACCTATCGCATGTGGCATCTATCACGCTCACTGCATTGCCTGCTCCTACACCGTAGGCAGGAGTTCCACTTGAGTAAGCCTCCTTTACAAGCCCGGGCCCTCCCGTAGCTATAATCAGATCGCTTTGCCTCATGAGTTCCCTGGTCCGCTCCAAACTTACCGGATCAAGCACCTGCACCAGATCCTTAGGGTACCTATTTTCCTCCAGGACTTTCCTGAACTGGCGTGTGATTATTCGGGCAGTATGCAGCCCTTTCGGGTGGGGAGCCAATATCATCGCATTGCGCGTCTTCACCGCTCCAAGTATCTTCACCAAAGGGGTTGCCTCCCCGTTGGTCACCGGG
>SKXS01000212.1 GCA_007128345.1 Spirochaetia bacterium | reverse complement strand
TACATATGACCGTGCACGGCAAGGAGATGACCTTTGCGAAGTTCAACACCTACGTCGGTACGGTTCCCATTGCTACCCGCATGCATTTCTACCTGTTCCAATGGGTGCCTCAGTACTTTTCCATCGAGTTCACCGCACCTCAGCAGAAGTTTATCCCCTCGTCATACACGTTTGAAGCCATGCAGCTCTCCTATGACGCCATGCTTACGGGTAATCTTAAAGTAGAGATTGAACAGGGCACCGTGACGGTGAGCGGAGATCTTCTGGCTGATCAGGCAGTGGTGAGCCTCACCGGTGAATCCTACCAGGAGAAGCCCAGCGACTTCCTGACAAACGTGAACCTGAGGCTGACCAGCGGCAAGTCAGTACAGTTCATCCTCCCTACACGGGAACTGCCGATCATGACTGCCACCCTGCAGTCCCAGCAGTCCATCCGCATTGTGTACAACTCATTGGACGACAGCTACCAGATAACCGGACAGCTCGGCATCAAGAGCGGGGATATCTACTATGTACGGCGGAACTTCTATATTACCAGCGGAAGCATAATCCTGGGCGAGGGAGAAGAGGAACTGGATCCCATGGTGAGCCTCCGCGCAAAGATCCGTGAATTTGACCGCACTGCCCAGCGGGTGGACATCTTTATGATTCTGGAGAATCAGCGCCTGAGCAATCTGAATCCGAGGTTCGAGTCAAACCCGCCCATGCCGCTTAACGAAATAGCGCAGATTCTGGGCGAAAGCATTATGCTTCCCGAACAGTTTGCCTCCGCCACGATGCCGTCGACGGTGGCGCTCGCCTCAGTAGCCACAGACATAATCCAGCAGTTCAGACTTTTTGAGCCGCTGGAGCGGTTCACCTTTGCCGAGGAGGTCATCCGTGACACCCTGCGGCTTGATGTGTTTTCCCTGCGGACCCAGCTGCTGCACAACACCCTCATGGATATTCTCCCCATGGAGACGGGATTTCAGTCCGCAGCGAATCCGTTAGCCAAGTATTTTGACAATACCACCTTGTTCATGGGAAAGTATTTCGGTGATTCCATGTTTTTCCAAACAATGGTAGTATTGTCGGCAAATGATGATATCAGCCCCGGTCTCTTCATGACCGATGCGCTGAAGATGGATGTTGAATTGAGCTTTGAATGGCAGACTCCGCTCTATGAGCTGACAATTTCGACCCAGCCTAAACTCACGAGTTTCCCGGGTATTGTATCTGATTTCTCCGTTGGATTAGCCTGGAGATTCTCATTTTAGAGGACTATGTATGAGAAAGATGTTTCTTACGGTACTTTGCTTCTTCCTGATAGGTTCAGCAGCTGCCTGGGCAGATACCCCGTGGTGGCAGGACCGGATCATTGAGCGCATTGAGTATGAGGACCTGGTTCACGTAACTCCTGAAGACCTTTCAGAGATTACCGACCGATACATCGGGCAGCCTCTTACCTCAAATCTCTTCCAGAGCCTTCAGAACGAACTCTATGACCTGGACTACTTCAGCTACTTTTTTGCCTACGCGAGGAGACCTGAGTCCGGCGAGCCCACGGTAGTCATTACGTTCAACATGGTTGAACACCCCTTGGTGACATCCCTTGAGATAACCGGGAACTCCGTACTGAGGAACCAGGCGATCAGGGACATCATTAAGGTGAATCAGGGAGAGTTCTTCAACCGCTCGCTGTTCCGCAGCGATGCAGTGCTCATCCGTGAAGCCTATCTTGAGCGTGGGTATGCCGATGTGACCATTGATGAGTCCTTCGTTGTTGATGAGGCGTCGAACACCGTAGCAATTACCTATGAGATAACTGAAGGAGCCCAGTCACGCATCGATACCATAGCTTTTGCCGGCAATGAGAACTACTCGGCCAATACCCTGCGCCGTGAAATATCGTCGAGAGAGCAGTCGCTGTTCAATCGGGGACTGTTCATACTCAGCCAGATCGAGCAGGACAAGCAGGCAATTGTAAGATTTTACCAGAACCGAGGCTATATCGACGCACAGGTACGTGAGGTAAAGGTAGAACCGGTAGAGACCGACAAGGACCGCATCGCCCTTGGGGTGACCTTCGTCATAAGTGAGGGGCCGCAGTGGCGCTTTTCCGGATACGATTTCGACGGGAACACCCTCTACAGCGATGAAACGCTCAAGCAGAATGTCCGTCTCCAGCCGGGGGATCCCTTGAACGTATCCCAGCTGCAGAAAGACTTCCAGAGCATAGCTGACGTCTACTACGATGACGGCTACATCTATAATGAGATTGTCCCTCAAGAGATCCGCAATGAGCAGGATCGCACGGTAAAGATTGAGATCTTTGTTGTGGAAAAGGGACAGGCCTTCGTGGAGGACATCCTTATTGTCGGCAACGAACGGACACGTGACCAGGTTATTACCCGTGAAGTGACTCTCCAGCCCGGTGAGGTATTCAGCAAGCAGGAACTGATTACCAGCATCAGGAACCTGTACAACACCGGATTATTCGACGCGGTTGACGCGCAGCCGCTCTTCGGAACTGCGGAAGGCCTTGTGGACCTTGAGATTGACGTCGTTGAAGCGAACAAGATCGACCTGCGCTTCGGAGCCACCTTCGGCGGTGCCCACGATTTCCCTGTATCGGGCTTTTTGTCCTGGAATGACAAGAACTTCCTGGGATATGGACAGGACTTTTCCGTCGGTGTGGAGATATCACCCTACCGGCAGAACCTCAAGTTCTCCTTCATAGAAAACTGGCTGTTCGGCAGGCGGTGGAGCGGGGGACTGAACCTGAGCTTTGACAGATCCGAGGTCTCCAATGTGCTGCAGGACCGAGACGGCAACCAGGTTCCCGATCCGTTTGATTCCATGGAGGAATACCTGGCCTCACGAACTGCAATTGAGAAGGAATATCTCATGAGCTACCTCCGCTATGAGCTGGGGTTCGGCTTTTCCACAGGGTATACCTTTCATACCGACTCCGGGAGGATCTCCATTGGAGGAGGATATAACTATACCAGAACACGGGTGCTCTACGACGACCAGCAGTACCGTGCATGGGATTCGCTTATCAGGCAGAACATGGAAGAGGGGTGGCTGTTTAACAACTCCGTTTTCTTCACCACCTCCCTTGACCGCAGGGACTTTGTCTTCCAGCCGACCAGCGGGTTTCTGCTCCACAACCGTATTACCCTTTCAGGAGGATATCTGAACAAGCTATTCTTCTTTGACAATCCTATGTCGACAAACTATGTGAAGAATCAGTCACGCTTTTCTGCCTACCATACCCTCTTCGACATACCCCGCGAGGAAAAGGAGAACTTCTACGGCGTACTTTCCGCTGAAACTTCATTTTCCTTCATGTTCCCCCAGTTTTCCTGGTCAGATGACGTGCAGGCGACCCGTGCAAGCAAGCTCTTCATCGACGGGATGAACACCGCCCGAGGATGGGAGCCGGAGTACTACCTTGAGGCCATCTGGGACGCACGGCTGATGCTCACGATGCCGCTGGTGCGCAACATCCTCAATGCTGAGGTCTACACCTCAGGCACCTGGGGCATTCCCGATCACCGTGACCTTTTTACGAGTTTTGCCCTTGAGGATGTGCGTTTCTCAACCGGTGCGGGAGTAAAGCTGGGCATCCAGGGCCTTCCCCTCGGACTCTATCTGGTAAAGAACTTCACCATTGATCCCCAGGAGGGTATCAAGTGGGTGCCCGGGAATATATTCAAAATACCGCAGTGGGAAAACTCCGGGCTTGAGCTTGTATTCACTATAGATTACTCCCTGTTTTAAGTGATGGAGATGGCGGAAACTGAAAAACTGACACCGATGATGCGGCAGTACCGCACACTCAAGCGGGAATACTCCCGGGAGATTCTCTTTTTCCGCCTCGGTGATTTCTACGAGATGTTTGAGGAGGATGCAAAAACTGCATCCTCCATACTTAATGTAACCCTGACTTCCCGAAACGGCATTCTCATGTGCGGCATACCGTACCATGCTGCAAAAAGTTATGTGAAGAAACTTCTGGATGCCGGGAAGCGGGTAGCCGTCTGCGAACAGACCGATATTCCTGAAAAGGGGATCGCTACGCGC
>SKXS01000028.1 GCA_007128345.1 Spirochaetia bacterium | reverse complement strand
TTAAGCAGTCATTCAGCTCTGAGCGTTTTAGTTCAGAAGCATACGAGTATGCAACTATTAAGGCAAATATAATCAAAAGCAATTTAACCATAAGAAATAGATTTAATGATAAATACTTAAAACCGTACCTTACTGAAGATTTCGCAAATGATGTGAATGACCCTGATATCCATCCCTTTACGCTGTTTAAGACGTACGGCACGCATGTGATAACCGGAATAGTTATGGGTGCTCGTATGGATTATCACTTTTCTGCTAAAAGGGAGGAAGCTGCAGGCTCTACAAAGATCTCCGCTGCAGCTGAGTCTTCATTTAACACTAAGTTTGCTTCAGCGAATGCTGAGTTTGATTTCGATAAAAGCAAATCATACAAGAATATGTTTTCTGAACAAGAGACTCGGACAACGGTGATTGGCGGTCTGAGTGAGTACGGAATGGGAATACATTCCGATACAGAATTTAAAGATTGGATTGACAGCATACAGGATAATCCTGTCTTCTCTGATTTCTATGAAGATAGCTTATATCCCATATGGAGACTTGCAGATGCGCAGGAACGAAGAGAAGAAATAGAAGACGCGTTTGATAATTGGGCTAATATACGCGAGTATAGAGTGGACCCAACGCCTGAGAATGCAATCATAGACATAAAAGTAGTAAAAAAAGTAGGAGCAGGCGGCCGGGGCCCCAGCTTTACAGAACTAGGCCAAGTGTACTATCGGATTAACCAGGACTTGACGAAAAAGACAGGAAGTGATTGGTGGGTATATATCTATATAAGCTATGGCCCTATTGATGGTGAAGGGGATAAGGCTCCCATAACTAATATTGCAGCAGTGCACGGATCGAGTATAGGCGGAGCAAAGGCCCAATGGGATGACGATTCCTACATTCTTCTAAATCATGATCTCAATAAAGGAGCAGGAGGTGATTATATCTATCTTGTGTTCACCAGAGACCCGGCAGCCGGGGATCCTGTCAAGTATCTGTATACGCATAATGTGACAACGGACGTAAAAACTGAGCCCTTCCGTACCAATGACATACAATACCAGGAACTCGTGTACGATGCAGTGTATTGGATGAAAAATAAGACAATTCCAAAAGATAATATTGCTAATTTGAACTATAAAACAACAGGACACAAATTAAACCTGTACATGGGCAGATAGATTATGTCAGGATTCAGAAAATAATTCTGACTCGTTTCAGATATACAGTCGCTATACGTATTCATTGCATTGTACTTGCCCCTTGCTTTTGTGCAGAGTAATAGTTTTGACTGAACGTTTCCAGGTACTATCTCTGAATCGTTCATGGACGAACATTCATTGACTGGCACACCAAAGCAGATGAGCACCCGCGCACATGATATGATTAAAGGAATTTCACATATCATCAGTATAACTGCCTGGCGCAGCATGAAAGAGATACCTGATTTCTCTGTTCTCTGCTTTTTCATCCGTCAGCAGCTGGAGAGTACCGGCAACAAATCCCCCTCACCTTCCAGATATCGCTTCATCAGCATCTTTTTGTCCTTCATGACGGGAAAGGAGGTATCTTCTTCCTGGCAAGCTCACCAGACTGAGATCTCCAGGGTTTAGCTTCCTGGAATATCGTGGGAGGTCTCGAATCAGGAGGAGACTATCTCTGGATAAATGAACTCTTCGTTGCTCCGAAGTACCGCAGAAAGGGAATCGCGTCATCACTTCTTGATTATATTGAGCAATGGACTGCACAAGCATTGCACTGGTCACAGGGAAAATGAACCATGCTGCCGTCACCATGTATAGCAAAGCGGGATATGCGTTGTCTGAACTCACCTGGGTATCCAAGAAGTTATGAAATAATTCCTCAATTCCATGTACCCCTCAATGAGTCATCATTCCAGGTTGGCGTATTGGTACAGCATATGTCATGGTTTCAAGCGTCCAGCAGAAAGTATGCAGGCAAACCTGTCTTTGACCATGAAAAAGCTTATTGAGTACTTGAACCTGCGGCCCCAGGTATAGTGCAGGTGGTATCTTCACGAGAGAGCATTAAGCACATAAAGATGTAGGCACCTCACCATTTGAGCAGGTATAAGCTTGCAGAAATGTATGATAATCATCACGGGGAATCGGCTGCCTCACTGCCGTCGTCCATGTCGATTCTATCTGTCTGCACCAAAGATACCTTTTGCATGGTTGCCGATGCGGCCAGGGTCGTCAGGCCCAAGGCGAGCACCATGACTTTCTGAATGGCATGCTTTCTCGACAGGTCAAGGGCTGTTGCAAACGCATACGTTACAACAAGTGACCATTCCAACGCACGCAGGGCTGAGAGCATGGAATCCTTCTGTCTGCTGAGGGATTCCTTAATAGCAAGAGTGTGAATCAGGAGGATGCTTCCTGCCATGATGCCCGTACCCACTGAATGAAAGGGATTGTTGATATCATAGGGATACATGAGGATGAGCATGCCTACAGCAGTTAACCTGCAGAGAAACCGGTAGCTTTTCCGGTATCTGGTGTCACTGGTATAGATCTTTCCGCCTAAAGAAAAAAAGAAGATGCTGTTAAAGAACATCTGCAGGGTAAACACGACATGTGCAGGAGAATTAGGAACTCCGGAGCTGGTCCTCACCGCGCCAATTTCTGACAGGGGATGATCATAGAAACGGAAGACATCGGGATAGAGCCGGTAGCCGAGAATAAACATGGCTACATTAACTAAAACAAGCACGAGAAATTCATGGAAAAAGCTCTGCTCCAGGGGCTCCTTTGGCATATCTACCCTCACGTGGTCATAGTATACCGAACAATGAGGAATATTGAAACAAAAAACATTCAGATTCACTCAGTATGATACTGACAGTTTGCGTATGCTACTTATATAAAGGCATTCATTGACCAAGCAGCTAATCCTACTCTGTAAGATCCGGGCAGGGAACCGGGGTACGCATCCGTTCAGAAAATTGGATCATCTGCTTTATCCGCTCTACTTCCTCAGGCGCTGTCCCGATGATGCGTGAAGTCTCTTCCTCTGAAGATCCTTGCATTAAAGCATGGAGCACTACGTCCAGCTGGTCGTAGGAGATGCCCAGGGCGGTTTCATCATCAAGGCCCGGAAGCAGGTCCGGTGAAGGGGCTTTCATTATTATGTGTTTCGGTACTCCCAAATACTCCGCAAGGATACGCACCTCGCTCTTGTAGAGAGGCAGGATCGGTGCGATATCTGCTGCGCTGTCGCCAAAGGGAACAAAGAGTCCTGTAAGGTGCTCCGTCATGTTGAGGCAGCCTGCGACACACAGCCCCTCCCGTTCAGCATACTGGTACAGCACCGCCATGCGTATGCGGTGCTTAAGGCGAAAATGTGCAATTGCCTGCCTGAGGATACGATTGTCAGTGCCTGCTATGGTCGTTTTGTAGGGGTCACCGTGAAAGAGGGTATGCATACCCCAGAATACACACCTGTTCACCGCACTGAAGCGGGTAAACCCCGCTACAGCTCCCCGGTAGCAGCCCATGTGCTCCAAAGTGGCAGTAAGGTCATGTTCTATGAGCGTAATTTCCGCTGAAGCAGCTGCATCCTTCGCATGGGTATAACTCTCCCTGGCGGTATGCCGTTCAGGCAAAAACATTCCCGTCACCTTCCGGGAGCCAAGTGCCCGCACGCATAACAGAGACACCACAGCAGAATCGAGCCCGCCGCTTATGCCAATGACAATCCCATGCGGATCTACCTGATCTCTGATGAACTTAACTATCGTGGCGACCGTTTTCTCCCAGTCGCGGACAGGCAAATGAAACGAACTGTCCGGACTCATGCATGAACCTCCTTAAATCAAATGATGCTCAGATTAATTCTAACGCCACCATGGGAATCATGCAACAGCAGAATCCATACCTATGTCTCATGGAAAACTGCAGGATTCTGCACCACTCAAGGCAAGGAGAGGTATTAAGCTAGCTAAATTATTGCCAAAGCATTACAAGCATCTGCAGGATGGGGTAATTCAGTTTACAGAAAATTCTTTCCCTGCAGTAAGTGACTCTCATTATATCTAGTGCTATACAGGTGCATACAGATACC
>SKXS01000078.1 GCA_007128345.1 Spirochaetia bacterium | reverse complement strand
ATGCCGGGCAGCGGCAGACAGGATCTGAAGCTGAAGATCAGGATGCCAGAAAGATAGGCGCGTATAGGGAGCTTAATGAACAGGAGCGCTATATCCTTTTGCAGCGTGGAACTGAGCGGCCGTTCACAGGTGAGTATAATTCCCATTATGAACCGGGCACCTATCACTGCAGACAGTGTGACTCACCGCTGTTTACCTGGCCGTCCAAGTTTGACTCAGGTACCGGGTGGCCCTCGTTTGATCAACAGATACCGGGATCCGTGCTGCATCTACCTGATCCGGACGGGAGAAGAACTGAGACAGTATGCTCCTACTGCGGAGGCCACCTCGGACATGTGTTCTACGGTGAGGGATTGACTGAGAACAATACCCGTTACTGCATCAACTCAGCTGCACTGCATTTCAAACCCTATGCATCTGCGGTATTTGCAGGGGGCTGTTTCTGGGGAGTCGAATACCTTTTTGAGGAATTGGACGGCGTCATCAATGCAGTATCAGGATATACTGGCGGAACCCTGGCTGATCCTTCATATCGTGAAGTGATATCCGGTATTACCGGACATGTTGAGGCTGTCAAAGTTACCTATGATCATGAACGTATCAGCTACCGCGACCTTGCGATGTTTTTCTTTGAGATTCATGATCCTACCCAGAAGGACGGACAAGGACCTGATATCGGGGAGCAGTATATGTCGGTTATCTTCTACAGCAGTGAGCAGGAGAAGCATACAGCAGAAGAGCTGATCTCAATCCTTCGGGACAAGGGTTACGATGTAGTGACCGACCTCCGTCCCCGGGTCATCTTCTGGCCGGCTGAAGAATATCACCAGGATTACTACAGGAAGCAGCAGACCCTCCCCTACTGCCACTATGTTACTCCGCGCTTCTAAGCTCCTGGAGGAATTCCCGCATAAGCTTTGCGGTTTCAGCAGGCCGCTCTTCCTGAGGGGCATGTCCGGTCTCCTCAAAGATGATAAGCCTCGCATGGGGAATGTCTTGTACTAGCCGTCTGCTCTGGTCTACCGAAACCACCTGATCCTCGCTGCCGTGGATGATGAGGATGGGAAGCTCCAGCTCTCCCAGCCGCTTCACAATGCCTGGATCCCGATTCATCCGTGTGTACTCCCAGAGGGCTCTGTCCCAGTTCTCAACTCCCAAGGGCTGCCGGTACCATGCTTTCAGCTCATCGGGCATGAGCTCCGGGTAGTGCCAGGATGATTCGAATATGGAATCATCCTGGTCCTGGAAACTCCTGATGTAACGGAGGGCAAAGCGATTGAACAAGCCCGTCCTGATAAGCAGCCTGGCTATACCGGGAGGGCCGCTGCGATACACAGCAGGGGCAGTAAGTACGAGGGCTGAAACCCGTTCAGGGTATGCAAGCGCCGCCTGGACTGCAAGGTTTGCCCCTGCAGAATTGCCTACGAGTACGGCAGATTCTACGTCCCAGTAATCCAAAAGCTGCACAAGCCGCTGGAGCACCCTGTCAGAAGCATAGGGATTCGTATCTCTGGTAAAGGACTTTCCATCTCTATCTGTTACGGGGCGTTCGGTTATCCCGAAGGCGAGTCGATCATACACATACACTTTGTAGGAATCTTGGAGCTCTTCTCCCACATAGTCCCAGGTATGCAGATTCGAGAGAAATCCATGGAGCATAACCAGGGCTTCCTCTCCTCCACCGTATTCCTTGTAATGTATCTCAATTCCGTCGATGACCGCAAACCTGCTGTCTTCCTGGGCAAATTCCCGATGGCTCTGCATTCCTTCCAAATCCGGAAGGGATGCGCATCCAGACATAGTACCTACTGCTGCCGTCAGCAGAACAGCCAACACATACCTGAGCCTCATAGGCATCCTCTCAGTTTATCGAATGATGCGCGCCGCATTGCGGGCATTCCATTTCGTCCAGCTTGCAGTATGCCAGTGCTTCATGACACTGAGTACGTGCTTATTTGCAGGTTCTGTGCGCCGGTATCTCCATCCTTGAAGTCTGTATGGATCTTCGTCAGCACCAAGGTGAGTGTAGTATATGGTGTACCTGCCCAAGCTTTCCACAGTTCCTGGCTTGAGGTATATCGGAACAACCCTTCTTAAGGCAAGCAGTTTTGTCTGCTGCCATGGAGCTGCACGCTGTCCGTCAAAGTACTGATGCTGCGGAGGCATTAGTGTCATGTCTTTTTCTGACAGCCAGAGGTAGCGGAATCCTATTAGGGTATATACTCCCGGAGAGAGGTTTTCCCGATAGAACACCATACCGCTGTTGGGACTGATGTCATAGTTCGAAAAGGTGATTTCCTTGCCACCAGGGCCGATAACTACGGGATAAAACCCCGCTTCCGGCAAATTCTCCATCATCCTTGAGACTGCAGTCCCACGCTGCCCAGAGGTATAGGCTATGAGTTCGACAACCAGCAAGGATGAAGCTTCACTCTCAGGAGCTTTTACAGGAGGTGGAAACTCCGTACGGTACACAGGTTCTGTTGCACAGGAAACCATCATGAGTACTGATGCTGCAATCATCCATATACGCATAGGTCATTCTCCTTCACGGCAGCAGCGATTCAATGATGGGTATCATTGCAGCTGGTGATGTTGACGGAGCAAACCGCTTGACAGGCTTTCCTTTGGTATCAAGGATAAATTTGGTAAAGTTCCACTTGATGCTCTTCCCAAGCAAGGCAGGCAGCTCCTTCTTTAGATACTTAAAGATCGGATGAGCATCACCGCCGTTCACCTTGACCTTTTCAAACATGGGAAAGGTTACACCGTAGTTCACATAGCAGGTCTGTTCGATGTCGTTTGTGCTTCCAGGCTCCTGATTTGCAAATTGGTTGCAGGGAAATCCCAGGATGACCAGTCCCCTTTCCTTATAGGTACGATACAACTGCTCAAGCTCACCGTACTGCGGAGTGAAACCGCACTTGCTGGCTGTATTCACTACAATGATCACTTTTCCCGCATAGTCTTTCATAGTGACCTCTTCCCCCTGAAGCGTATGTGCAGTGAACTGGTAAAAAGTGCTGCTTGCATCCATAGCGATTCTCCTTATACTCAATATAGTCTTCATCCAACCGTAAGGAAAGGGTCGGTGCCCCTTTTTCCGGGTAACTCGAGTTGACTAAATCTTGTCACTATGGTATTTTTTCAATCGTGCCTCCGGCATAATTACGGGCTGTAGCGCAGGGGTTTAGCGTACAAGTCTGGGGGACTTGGGGTCGGCGGTTCAAATCCGCCCAGCCCGAATATTTGTATATCCTGCAATGTGCATCATTGCAGGTTTTTTAACGTTTGCTCAAAATTCTTCTACAATTCAATCATATCATAGGTTTTTCGCTTTGCTAATATTTGCTGGTTTTGCTCCTCATTCTTGCAGGAGAAACGCGATGTAACAATGGAGTATGCGAGGAAACCTGAAATATCATTGCATTGATAAACTCTTCATCATTGTTGTGCCTTTTAATTGGCTGCGGCTTTTATGATTTCAAGAGGCGATACTGGTTATCTTTGCAGATATTCCTGCATATGAACTGCAAATAATTCTGCTCATTCAAATCTCACCAGGAAACCTAAATTCTTCTGAGTCAACGCATACGCATGGTAGAAGAAGTGGTTTCCTTCAAGCTGCAGAAGGTTCTGTCAAGTGATGCTTCAGCATATGAAACAAGCATTTATCTCCAGGTATGAAGACCCGCATCTGACTCTCTCGAATCAAACAGCAGCAGGGGCATCTTATCTCCCAGGACATTGAAAAGCATTCCCGACAGGTGACAGATGCACGGCATGAATTAGCATTAATTGCATACTTCTTCGTCTCGCATACCTCCGCAGATGCTGTACCTATACCTTATGACACTTATATGAAAACCTATTACCTGAATACCTTCTTTTGCATCAGAGAGACTTTTTTTTTTAATTTGACACAGAAAAAATTTGTTGACAAATGCAGATTATGCGTATACGATTACATGCAATCGATTACAATTATTTATTATTTAGGAGGTTATTGTATGAACATGAAAAAGAAGGTTTTGCCAATTTTGCTGATTCTCATGTTTGCTGCCAGTATGGTTGTATACGGCGCACGAGCTCAGGAGGAAGCGAGAGAAGAAGTAGTAGTGGGAGCTCTTGCCCGGCAGATTTCAAGCGCTTTGCTCCCGTTTCTTGATGAGTTCGAACAGGAGACAGGAATCCGTGTTACTATCGAACAGCATAGCGCTGATGCGCTTCACGACAAGATGATGCTCGGAGCCGCCTCGAAAGCCGGTCATTTCGACATTGTCTATGTATCTCCCAGCTGGTTCGGAGCTATGGTTGAAAACGATTATCTGCTTCCCTTGAATGACTACTATGAGAAGTATAATTTTGATCTAGACGATTTTGTCGGTGCTTCGGTGGATATGTGCTACTACGAAGGCGGCAGCGAAATATGGGCTGTTCCGTATGTTGCAGATACTAAGGTTTTGATGTACAGGATAGACCTGTTTGAGAGCGCCAGTGAACAGCAGGCATTCAAGGCGCGGTATGGATATGATCTCCAAGTTCCTGAGACAACCGAACAGCTGAGGGACATGGCAGAATTCTTCACCAGACCGGATGAAGGTCTCTATGGATACGGCGCTCCCATGATGGGTGCACTCAACTGGGTTTGGGCGCTCACCAAGATATGGACGTACGGTGGAAATATCTATGACAGCGACTACAATGTGATAATCAATTCACCTGAATCTCTGAAAGCATGGCAGTGGGCTGAACAGATGCTCTCATACATGCCGGCTGGAGTGCTGGCATGGGAATATGGTGAGCACCTCACCTACATGACCCAGGGTAGGCTTGCGATGACTGAAGGATACTATCAGTTCGGCGTCACAGTGAATGATCCTGACCAGTCCGACATGGCTGGAAACATCGGATATGCAGTTCTGCCTAGAGCTCCGGAAAGCGGGTTTGCAACAGGCAAGCATGTAATCGGCGGCGGAAGCCTCGGCATACCTAGTGATGCGCAGAACCCCGATGCTGCGTTTACATTCCTGAACTGGATGTTCGGTGACAAAGATCGCGCCCTTGTGTGGTATTTGAACGGCGGGGCAGCTACACGCAGTTCCGTATTCGAATCAGAGGAAGTGCTTGCACAGGCATCTTGGCTCGAAGATCTGCATCCGATTGCCATACGTTCACTGGATGAAGTGGCGGTATCCCGTCCGGTAATTCCTGAAGCGTACATGGTCCTTGATGCGATTATTGACGGTTGGAGCAGCGTTGGCCTTGGAAACCAAACTCCAGCTAGTGCTCTTGCTCAAACAGAAAGAGAAATTGCTAGGATTTTAGCACATAGACAATAGCGGTTTCTTCCATACTTCCCCGGGGAGTAATCCCCGGGGTTTTTATACCGATTCTACTAATCCATTATGTTATGTGGGAGGAGAATTACTGTATGTCTCTTAAAAACCACAATCACTGGGCAAAAGCGCTCCCCTATCTGGCTCCTGCATTAATTGCACTGGCAGTCATTGCTGTATACCCGATGTTCTATTCTCTCTTTTCAAGCATGTTTTCCTGGAATCTTCATCAGCCGCATCTGAGACAGTTTGTCGGTTTCCGTAATTACATCGATCTGTTCACATCTTCACGGTTCCTGAATTCACTTCAAGTAACCCTCGGATACAGTGTTCTCTCGGTAGCACTTTCTATGATACTCGGGTTTATTACGGCGCTGCTTATCCAGAAACCTTTTTGGGGAAGAGGACTCGTCCGCACTTTACTCATCATTCCACTGATCATACCCCCTGTTGTCGCAGGCTTGCTGTGGCGGGTGTTTATGCTGGAACCTGATCTAGGACTGGTAAACTACTTTCTTAGCGTCATTGGCATACAAGGGCCAGCATGGCTCGCACAGTCTCGTACAGCATTTTTAGGTATCGTCATTGCTGATGTGTGGGTATATACCCCCTTTGTCATGATGATCATGGATGCCGCACTGGACGGTGTTCCTGAAAATGTGCGGGAAAGTGCATTTATGGACGGAGCAACCTATGTGCAGGTTACGTTTTATATCGTGCTGCCCATGATACGGGCTATTGCAATGTTTACCCTGCTGTTTAGATTTACGACCGTCTTCCGTATGTTTGACATTATATATATCATGACAACCGGAGGCCCTGGGTTCGCTACAGAAGTGCTGTCGATCTTTTCCTATAATACAGCGCTTCGGATGTTCAGGATGGGTTATGCAAATGCCTCAGTCATTACCATGGCATTCATTATCTCCCTGATAGCCATAATCATAATTAAGATCACTCAGAGAATGGGGGGGAGCCGCGTATGGGACAAATAAAACAGAAAACTGCATTTGAGATTATCCGCAGAATATGTATTGTGCTTGCGTTATTCATAGCTGTATTTCCCGTATTCTGGTTGATTCTCGCGGCACTCAAGACTCCGGCAGAATTATCGAGGATGCCGCCGAAGCTGCTGTTTGAGCCAACTCTCATGCATATAACGCAGATATTCAGAGGATCCGATATAGTAAGGAATATGCAGAACAGCATGTTTTTAACATTCTTCTCAGTAGTGATATCTGTAGTAATTGGAACCATGGCTGCATATGCACTCTCACGGTTCAGGATCAGAGGTAAGGGAATCATCATATTTTTTGTCATTTCCGTACGATTTGTTCCCTACATCGTCTTCGGCATACCCTTGTTCCTTATCATGTCCAGATGGGGTATTATGGGAAACAGATACGGTCTTGTTTTGTCTTACACCCTCTTACATCTACCAGTAGTGATCTGGCTGATGAAGGGCTTCTTCGATGATATCCCGACAGCGCTTGAAGAAGCCGCATATGTAGACGGGGCAAGCAACTTGCAGGCTTTTATGCGGATTCTCATTCCTTCGGCACGCCCTGGTCTCGTTACTGTTACTGTACTTTCTGTGATATTCTCCTGGAATGAATTTCTGCTTGCCCTGATCCTAGCTGACAGAAGAACCCAGCCGCTGACAGTTCCCCTAACGCAGTTTCTTGGGGGCCTTGAATGGGGTGTGAGATGGGGACTGCTTGCATCATGGGCTATTATCGCCAGTATACCTGTAATTATAGTTGCCTTGCTTATGAGCAAATATTTAAGAGAGGGGTTTACAAGAGGCCTGCAATAAATAATTCAGGCGGGCTTTGCCATTGATCCTTAGATGCATATACTGCAGAGTATCAGAATGGTCGAAGATGCATGTAACAACTCAAGGAGGAACTTGACAAATGAGTAAAGATGAACAGAGGATCAGGACAGCTGAACATTGGGCCAGGAAGATCCGCCTCGATATAATCGATATGTGCTGTCGCGTCGGTCCTGAGCGGAAAGCGCATCCCGGAGGGGCCTTATCGGCAGCAGATATCGTGGCTGCCCTGTATTTTGACAAGATGCGCATAGACCCCGATACACCCCAGTGGCCGGACAGAGACCGGTTCATACTGTCCAAAGGACACACGTGTCCCGTGCTGTACGCAGCATTGGCAAACAGGGGGTACTTCAGCAAGGATCTCTACGGAACACTGCGCCGTGTGGACGGCAACCTGCAGGGACATCCTGATATGCGCAAGACGCCAGGAGTGGATATGACAACTGGATCCCTCGGGCATGGACTTGCGGCGGGAGCGGGCATAGCGATGTCCGCAAAGATAGACCGCAAGGACTTCCGGGTATTCGTCCTCCTCGGGGACGGGGAGTTGCAGGAGGGACTCGTATGGGAAAGCGCAATGGCTTCTCCCCGCCTGGGACTGACAAACCTCACAGTTATCATTGACATCAACCGTCTGCAAAGCGGCGGTTCGGTGGAGCAGATTCTTCCGCTGCATCCCTTGAGAGAAAAATGGGCAAGCTTCGGCTGGAACACCATCGAAATAAACGGTCATCACATGGAAGAGATTCTCGCTGCACTGGATTTGGCTGTGCTGGAACAGGAGAGGCCAACAGCAATCCTTGCGCGTACCGTTAAGGGGAAAGGCGTGAAATTTATGGAAGATGATAATTCTTGGCACCAGAGGACGCTCACCGAAGAGGAGTACTGCCTTGCAGTCAAGATGCTGGAATCAGGAGGTTCTGCATGAACACGTCACAGGCGAAGATGGGATCAACAAGAAAAGCGGCAGGACAGGGAGTACTGGAACTAGCGAGAGCTGGACGTGATGTAGTGGCAATTGCTGCGGATACTGCAAAGTCGATGTACACGACCCTGCTGGAAGCTGAGTTTCCTGAGCGAGCTATTGATGTCGGTATAGCTGAACAGAATATGGTCATGATGGCGGCAGGTCTTGCGAGTACTGGAAAAATTGCATATGCCACTTCATATTCGGTATTCACTTCCATGCGCTGCAGTGAGCAGCTGAGGACATTTGCGGCATATCCCGCGTTGAATGTCAATGTCATAGCCGGAATCGGCGGCTATTCCGGAGGGATCGAGGGAGTCACCCACCTGGCAACGGAAGATCTCGGCATTATGCGCTGCATTGCCGGAATGACCGTATTTGCCCCTGCTGATGCAATTTCCACATTGCAGGCGGTGAAGGCGGCAGCCGACATACCGGGACCGGTGTATATCCGTGTAGGCAGGGATGACAGCCCGGTGATCTTTGATGATTCCTACACATTCGTTCCCGGCATCCCTGTAGTTCATCGAAAGGGATCAGATGTGACGATCCTCACGTGCGGGCTTGCCCTGGCCTATGTGCTGGAGGCGGCTGATATCCTGGAACAAGCGGGTATATCAGCGGAGATCATTGAGATGCATACGATCAAGCCAGTCCTGCAGCCTGAAGTGGTGATGGAATCGGTTACCAGGACAGGCAGGCTGCTGACCGTTGAAGAACATAATATTGTCGGAGGTCTGGCAACAGTCGCAGCAGAGATAATGGAAGGAACAGGCCCTTTTCTTTTCAGGAAAATCGGCCTTGCAGACACATACGGGGAGTCCGGGACTCCCGAAGAACTGAGAAAAAAATACGGAGTAGAGCCGTCCGCAGTAGCGGATACGGCAAAGAGACTCTGCACATGACCTGAGGAGGTACACTATGTATGCAAAGCATAAATCAGACGCACGAACACTGGATCTTCCGGGGAGGCTGGTACACGTATTTGTCGGTTTGGACAAGCTTCCAAGCGACAGGATGACCGTAGGCCTGACAGAAGTGCATCCTGAAACCGAAATGACTCCCCATACCCATGATGACAAAGAGGAAATCATATTTGTCATAGATGGATATGGTGAGGCGATAGTCGGCGGAGTTCCAGAAGTGCTGGAAGCGAACACCGCGGTAATCTTTCCTATCGGTGTGGAGCATGTTGTAAAGAACAAGGGGAAAAATCCTCTGCGGTTTGTGTTCATGTTCAATCCGACTCATGATTTTGAGGGTGCCCGCTGAGGCACATGCAGATACAGGAATGACCAATACGAGGAGCATGTAATGCAGGAATCTGTAATTCAGGCAGCGAAGGATATCAGGATCAAGACCTTCAAGGCCATCCATAACGCGGGAGGTGGACATTTTGGCGGAAGCCTCTCAGTCAGTGAAATACTGGCAGTGCTTTACTTTTCAGTGATGCGCATTGATCCAAGCAACCCGAAGGATCCGGACAGGGACAGGTTTATTATTTCAAAGGGCCATGGCGGGCCTGCATTGTACACTGCCCTAGCCCTCCGGGGATACTTTCCGTATGAAGATGTGCTTGCCGGACTGGACAAGCCGCTTTCCAATTTTCCAAAGCACGTTGACCGGCTCAAGCAGGAAGGGATTGAGGCATCCACCGGACCGCTGGGACAGGGACTGTCTATCGGATGCGGGATGGCAATTCGATTCCTCCAGCAAAAAAAGCAAAACCGGGTCTACGTGCTCAGCGGTGACGGTGAATGCAACAGCGGTCAGGTATGGGAGGCGGCGATGACCGCTGCGAAATATCAGCTGAACAACCTCATTCTCATCATTGACCAGAACAATATGCAGATTGACGGACCCTGTGACGACATCATGCCGATCCAGCCTCTTGATGCCAAGTTTCGTGCCTTCGGCTGGATGGTAAGGACAGTTGACGGGCATAATGCTGAAGAGATCGAGTCGGTGATCCGTGAAATTCAGGAGCTCCAGGTAGATGATGCAAGGCCCGCGGCAATCGTAGCTAAGACCATCAAGGGACACGGTATTTCGTTTATGGAAAACCGTCCTGAGTGGCACAGCGGTAAGATCACTAATGATGAATATGAGCAGGGCATCCGAGAACTGGAGGGCACGCAATGAAAAACCCAAGAGTAGAACTTAAAACAGTGTATGGAGAGGTATTGGTGGAACTGGGAGCCGACAACCCCGATATCTTTGTCGTTGAAGCAGACTTAATGAAAGCCTCAGGGAGCAAGCCTTTCTTGGAGAACTATCCTGATCGGCACATCAATGTGGGAGTGGCAGAACAAAACCTTGTGGGAATAGCCGCAGGTATTGCCGCTGCGGGCGGAATCCCGTTTGCCTGCACCATGGCAAATTTCATGGCGAAACGGGCTTGCGACCAGGTTGCCATGAGCGTCGCCTATAATATGTTCAATGTGAAGCTTGTGGGCTGCTATGCCGGGCTCACCCAGGAGAAGAACGGAGGTACGCACATTTCTTTTATGGATATCGGGGTAATGCGCTCGATGCCCGGCATGACTGTGCTGGTGCCAGGCGATTCGGAGGAATTCCGCCAGGCGGTCCGTGCAGCTTCAGTATTCCAGGGGCCGGTGTATATACGGATGCCTAAACTGCTGCAGGGTTCTTTACCCGGTAAGACATACGAGTTTGAAATAGGTCCGTGCTACCAGTACGGGAATGGGAATGACCTGACCGTTATTGCAACAGGATTGGCCACTGACATCGCCCTCGATTCTCTGCAGGTACTTGAAGAAGCGGGAATAGCTGCGCGGGTGCTGCATGTGCCTACTATTAAACCGCTGGACACAGAGTCAGTCATACGCTGTGCCCGGGAGACACGAGCATGCATCACGATTGAAGATCATGCAACAGTTGGAGGGCTCGGCGGGTTGATTGCTGAAACACTGACTGCGGCATGCCCTGTGCCCTTGGCCCGGATAGGCATGCAGGATGCCTTCGGTCTTACTGCGGATCTCGAGTTCCAGCTTGAGCATTTTGGCATTACTGCTTCGCATGTGGCTGCTGAAGCGATACGGCTTCTGGATGGCCGCGGGCAGAACGAATAACATAAGGAGAAGCATATGGAAGAAAAATGGCTACCCACGGGTCATCCGAAAATCGTCTTCGAGGACAACGAAGTAGGAAGACTGAAGAAAAGTGTATTTGATGCCTCAGAGGAGGAAATTGACCAGATTCTTGATGAGTATGAGGTGCCTTCACCGTCAGAGCTTGGCAAGGCAGGATGCTACATCCAGAACAGCCCCCGGAAGATGGTTATTGAGAAACGGAAAAAGAATGATGTAGTCTTCATCCCTGTCGGGTGCACCGAAAATCATGGGATGCATGCGAATTCAGGACTTGATACCTTTATGGCTACCCAAATCGTGGAGGCGGTGAGACGATATACCGCAAAGCAGGGCCGTGAAGTAGCGCTTGCGTTCCCCCCGCTGAATTACGGGGGACATCCGTATCATCATCTCGGCATGCCCGGTACAGTAGTTATGCCGAAAGAGGTGGTTGAGGAGCTGCTGATATACACCATGCTCGGGTTATGGAATGACGGATTCAGGAAGATGGTCATCATCAACAACCACGGTCAGCTGTGGATGCTTGAGTCTGCTATTCAGGAATTCCAGAAACGGTTCCAGCTTCCAGGAATCTTCCAGGTACTGGACTGGCACCGTGCAGTGAGGGAATTCTTTATACCCATAGACAGGGAAGACAGCTTGGAGACCACATTTGTGCATGCTGATGAAAGCGAGACCGCTGTCGGACTGCTCATGTTCAATGATATGATTGACATGAGTGCTGCAGTTGATGCCTGGGGAGAATCCTTTCTTCCTGAGGGGCATTTTGACTTGTCAGTTGACCCCTGGGGCCGGCCGCACCGCTGGTCAGAGGGACAGGGACATTTCGGTATAGAGCTGGCTTCAGTCCCCGAGGGAGTGATCGGAGAACCTACAAGAGCTACCGCACGGAAGGCAAAGAGACCAATCGCAGCAATCCTCAAATACCTGACATTGCTCAATGACGATATACTTGAAGCATTCCCTCCGGGAGAAGTGCCTCCAGTTGAAAAGGTTACCCTCAGGACTGAGGAGGAGATGGCCCCCTATCTGAAGGAACCCCAGAGCGAGGGATGGAAAACTGTCTACAGCATTACCCATAGAAGTCCGTTCCATAAGCTGTAACATGTATGCTGAAGGCGGCTGCATGGTACATGCAGCCGCCTGATTCAAAGCAAAGGAGGTAATACATGCTGATCACATTGCATGGAAACACCGTACAGCACAGTAATATATTGACTGATGTGCACATTGCTTCCATGACCGGTTACCAGGGAATTGAAATCCACTCCGGGAAGCTGCTGCGTTATCTCATTAATGGAGGAAGTGCCGCCCAGTTAAAGGCAGTGCTGGACCAACACGAAATATATCCCGCAGCTATCGATATCATTGGTGATGTTGAAGTGCAGGAGCCTCAAAGGCGCAGGGAAATACTTGATCTTTCCCGTTATCTCTGCGGTATCGCAGCAGAAATCGGGTGTCCGACAATCCAGCTGAATGCATTCAACGCGCTGGACCATCTAAGTTGGAATCAACTGCTCAGGGAGACTGCTGACAATATTGCTGAGATAGCAGACATTGGGAAAGAGTACGGCATCCGGTTTCAGTATGAAGGAGCTGCGTGGACACGTATCTGCTCCCTAAGTGACTGCCTGAAGCTCTTAGAATCAGTAGATCGGCCCAATGTCGGCTTACTGGTGGATTACTGGCACTTCTGGGCACAAGGAGACACCACGCCGGAACAGCTCTCACGTATACCAGCTGAGCTTATATACGGTGTCCATATCTGTGATGGAACCAGAACTGATAATGCAGAGGATCTCAAGTACGAGAACGAGTACCGGGGGTATTTCCCAGGCGAAGGAGAGCTTCCTGTAGACCTATGGACAGATGCGGTAATCTCCACAGGGTATGACGGAATTGTATCCGGTGAGATCATGTCGGACCGTCTGTGGGAATATGACAATATTGAAATGGCGAGGAACATGTGCGTCAAGCTGAAAGAATATACTTCAGCTACACATGCATGAGCATGTTTATGTGGATTCGCGGACAATCAGCTTGGGCTTAAGCCTACGCTGCTTTGTCGGATAGTTCCAATGCTCGTTAGTGTCTTTCTCATCTCCAGTATGGTTCTTCTTGGATGCAAAAGCATCCAGGAGCATTACGGATGCCATTACCCCCATATCATACCGGGGCTGACGGATGGTCGACAGGCTTGGATGGAGATAGGAACTCAGCGCAAGGTCGTCAAATCCCAGCACTGCAATATCTTCAGGAACAGTATATGAACTCTCCTTAATGGCACGTATAGCACCAAGGGCCGTGAGATCGCTTACCGCAAAAATCGCAGCAGGCACTTCGGTCGTTTCAATGAGCTGTTTGGTCGCCTGGTATC
This sequence comes from Spirochaetia bacterium, assembly GCA_007128345.1. Taxonomy (GTDB): domain Bacteria; phylum Spirochaetota; class Spirochaetia; order PWKH01; family PWKH01; genus SKXS01. The sequence goes on along the minus strand of SKXS01000078.1, from coordinate 734 downwards.
CTGCCTGCTCTCCCGGACCAATGTCAATCTTCTCAAAGTGATCTTCTAAACCAAGGTCCTTGACCGCCTTGATCACTCCCTCAAGGCGGTCAATCATATCAGTAGTCTTGTTTTTACCAGCTAAGTAGTAGATTTGTTTTTTCTGCTTGGAACCCAGATACTGCAGGCCTATATATCCTCCAGTGAAGTTGTCAACGGTTATGGAACTCACACTTTTCCCGCTGATATCTGCAGTGGTTCCCACAAGGACTGAAGTTGAAGGGTCTATATTCAGTGCTATTAGATTCTGCGTACTGGATGACTTGTCACCACCAAGGATGATCATTCCATCAACATGCAGATCCCTCATCTTCTCCATGCAGAAAAATTCTCTTTCACTTGATCCTTCAGCACTGTTCAGCAGCATCTTATATCCAGACAGGTGCAGGGTATTGTCGATACCCCGCAGAATCTCACTGAAAAATAAGTCAGTCAGGTCCCAGACTACAACTCCAATAAGCATACTTTTCTTAGTCCGGAGGGTCTTTGCAAACACATTAGGGCTGTATCCCATTTCTGAGGCGATTTGTTCCACTTTTTCACGTGTATGCTTGCTGATCGGAATGGATGTAGGATTTTTGTTGAGCACCCGGGATACCGTTGCGGTCGAAACCCCGGCTTTTTGAGCAATATCACGCATTGTTATAATCATCACATTCCTCTTTACATCATTTCAGTAACGCGACCAAAGCTAT
>SKXS01000203.1 GCA_007128345.1 Spirochaetia bacterium | reverse complement strand
GTGCCGTACTGAATCGATATCCGGGAAAGGGCGTCGGTATTGTCGCTTGTCCAGTACTGCGGCATCCAGGCGAGCATGCCCGGATCATACCGTCCCCCACCTCCTGCGCATCCCTCAAAAAGCACGCCCGGGTGCAGTGAGACAACCTCCCTGATAACCCGGTAGAGTCCGAGGATATACCGGTGGGCGACCTCTCCCTGCCGGTCAGGAGGCAGGGCGGCAGACGAGAACTCGCCGAAACAGCGGTTCGCGTCCCACTTGACGTAGTCCGCATCGGCAGCGCTGAGGATGTGGTCAATGGTATAGATAAGGAAGTCCTGAACATCTTCACGGGTAAGGTCGAGGATCTGCTGGTTTCTTCCTGTTGTCCGCTGCTGCTCCCGGGAGCCAAGCACCCAGTCGGGGTGCTCAGTCAGGAGCCTGCTTCCGGGCGAGACCATCTCAGGCTCCACCCATATCCCCATCAGCAGCCCCTTGGCGTGGATTGCTTCGCTGAGAGACCGAAGACCGCCGGGCAGCTTATCAGTATCGGTCTTCCAGTCGCCCAGTCCCGAGGTATCGTCATTCCTCCCGGAAAACCACCCGTCGTCAAGTACAAAGAGCTCGATGCCCAGATCTGCAGCCTCGCCGGCGAGGGACACGATGTCGTCCCTGGTGAAACGGAAGTAGGATGCCTCCCAGCTGTTTGCCAGCACAGGCCTTGGTCTGTCCCTCCACGGGCCCCGGCAGAGTCGTGTGCGGATGATCTCATGGAACCGGCGGCTCATGCCGTGCATTCCGTCATCACAGCGGGTCATAATTACCTGCGGGGTATGCAGCGACTCACCTGGAATGAGCTTCCAGCTGAATGACTGGTCATGCATCCCTCCAACGATTCGCATGCTGCCGTATGCATCAACCTCTATTTCAAAGCAGTGATTCCCGCTGTACACCAGAAGCAAGCCCATCGCCATGCCGGAATGCTCAGTGGTCTCCGGTGCCAGAACTCCCAGAAAGGGGTTCTGGTGGTGACTGCTGATCCCCCTAAGCGAGCTGAAGGAGGTTATGCCCCTGCAGGCAGGGATGCGTGCCGGTATCCGCTCTCTGGCATATGCTCCCTGGAGTGTCAGCAGATCATAGCTGCTTCTGTCGATATCGAGGCAGATGCTGGCGGCACGGTGCAGGAATGCCGGGTTGCTGCCGTTGTTTGTGTACCGGCACCACCTCAGCAGTATGTCGTATTCAGGAAGCACCGTGTAGCAGAGGGTCACCTCAAGACCAGATGAGTCATCCCTGCAGAGCAGCTCCAGCGTCTGCGCCCGGTCTTCCGGCAGTGCATATACTGAAGGCAGACCCGGGATCTCGCACGCCCCTGATACAATGCGGTGGCTCACGTAGGTAAACCAGAACACCGGCGATCCGTCATTCCTGCTCCCCAAAAATGCGGGAATCCGGTAGTCACCCTTGCCGGGGGATGAATACTCAAGCAGTTCCGCTTCATAGGAGAATTCCGGAAATTCACTGTCCGGGTGGATGCTCCCGTAGTTCTTTCCGAGATACCGGGAGAAGGGAATTTCAGCAGGCCGCTGCATCCTCGGCCCGAAGTACCGGTGCAGGATGTATCTGCGATGGCGGATTTCAATCTGGTAGCTCCAGCTTGCGGCATCAATGCATATGCAGTTTAAATCAGGGTATTCGGTAATCATGTGCCCACCTCACCATGTGGCCAAGTCTTCTATTCATATGTATCACCAATTAATCAATTGTCAACAAGGTACGCGGTCAATTATTTCTTTTCATCGTCATGAGGCAGTTATATGTGAGTATCGGATGATGTCCTGCGGATAAACTCATGCGTGAGGATCTATCCCGATGCGCATGCAGCCGTCTTTTCCAATCGAGTCAAACACGGTATGATGTCAGCACTATGAAGTGTATCCTGCACACCGACAAGCTGGATCTCTCGCTGCTTTCGCCGGCTGATGCCCAACGCGTACTGGACTTTATCACGAGAAACAGGGAATTCCTCACACCTACAGAACCAGACAGATCTTTGCCCTACTATACCCTGGAAGGTGTACGGAGCATGCTCTCCCATGAGAGACGCGATGCCGATGCCGGGCGTCTCTACCGGTTCTGGATCACCCGAACATGCAGCAGCACGATCATCGGCTCGGTCCTGCTCAGCTGCATAACCTACGGCGCATCACACTCAAGCTGCATCGCCTACCGCCTCGACCAGGACTGCCAGGGTATGGGATATATGACCGAAGCAATGAGGGAAGTGATCAGATTTGCCTTTGAGGATCTTTACATCCATCGGATAGAAGCAAACATAATGCCCCGCAACACCCGGTCCATCAGCATTGCAAAGCGCCTCGGGTTCCTCATAGAAGGACTTTCAAGAGAGTATCTTTGCATCAACGGTGTATGGGAAGATCATCTTCGCACCGCTCTCATCAACAAGCACTGGGAAGCAGCACCATGAAAACTGCAATACTGAAGACTAATGTCCAGCAGCCGGGCAGTGTTCTCCGTATCATCATCACTGGAGGCACCTTCGACAAACACTATGATCCTCTCAGGGGAGAATTGGGATTTGCCAATACACACCTGCCGGAGATCCTGCGCTTCTCACGGTGCTCGCTGCCGGTCACCCTCCAGAAGCTCCAGCTCAAGGACAGCCTCCACATGACTTCCAGCGACCGGAAGAAGATCCTCTCGGCCTGCAGCACCTGCAGCGAAACCCACATAATTATCACCCATGGGACCGACACCATGACTGAGACCGCCCGGGTGATCGGTGAGGCAGAACTCAGCAAGCGCATCGTACTTACCGGAGCCATGATCCCCTATTCGGTCATTGGATCGGATGCAGTCTTCAACCTCGGCTGCAGCATCACCGCTGTGCAGTTGTGCGAACCGGGAACGTATATCTGCATGAACGGCAGGCTCTTCCCCTATGATCAGGTGCAGAAGAACTCCATGATCGGTACATTTGAAGCCCTTGATTTGAATCCTACAAACATGTAGGATTATTGTATGGCAGGCTTGCGTGAACTTGAGGTCCTCTATTCAATCAGCCAAATGCTCAATGAATCGAGCGAACTCGAAAGCATCATTACCCCCATTCTCAAGGCTGTATCGGAGCATCTTCCCATGAGCAGGGGGGCTATCACCCTGCTCAACCGGGATACCCACCAGATCATGATTGAAAGCTCCTATGGTCTCTCAGCGCAGCAGAAGAGCCGCGGCACCTACCGCATCGGCGAGGGGATTACCGGTCAGGTAGTAAAGACCGGCAAGCCTGTTATCATACCCGATGTGAGTAAAGAGAAGCACTTTGCGAATAAAACTGGCATGCACAGGGCATCCGCGCAGGACACCTACGCATTCATCTGCGTTCCCGTTAAGACTGGCAATGAAACCATCGGCACCATGAACATCACCATCGCCGCTATGTCCCCTGAAAAGCTGAACCGGATCCTGCAGCTGCTTACCATTATTGCATCCATGATAGCCCGGGCAGTCAAGCTTCGTCAGGAGATGCGTGAACAGACAGAACGGCTGGAAGCAGAAAACCTCCGCCTCAAGAATCAGCTTAAGGAGCGTTTTACCCCCGAACGTATTGTCGGCAGGTCTCAGGCTATGCAGGAAGTGTTTGACCTCATCTTCCAGGTCGCTAAGAGTGAAGCAACGGTCATGATCAGGGGAGAAAGCGGCACTGGAAAGGAACTGGTTGCCCAGGAGATACACTACAACAGCTTTCGCGCCGATAAGCCATTTGTCAAGGTCAACTGCGCATCTCTGCCTGAGAGTGTCATTGAAAGCGAGCTCTTCGGTCACGAGAAAGGTGCCTTCACCGGGGCGCACACCCATCGTAAAGGCAGGTTTGAGCTTGCCGACGGAGGGTCTCTCTTTCTCGACGAGATCGGCGAGCTCTCATCGCAGATGCAGGTAAAGCTCCTGCGGGTGCTCCAGGAGCGCGAGTTTGAGCGTGTGGGAGGCAGCAGGACCATTAAGGTGAACGTACGCATCATCACTGCCACCAACCGGAACCTTGAGGAGGAGATCGTCCACGGCCTCTTCAGAGAGGACC
>SKXS01000257.1 GCA_007128345.1 Spirochaetia bacterium | reverse complement strand
TCGGGCTTTCCACAGTCCTGGGGATCATGGAGCAGCACAACGGGCATATCAGCATTGCACATGCACAGCCCAGCGGAACCTGTGTTACGCTGTACTTTCCCCTCCATGCACCCTCAGCCGCACCATTGGAAGAGATTTGTTCTCCCTCCCCTGTTCCGGAGGCGGGAGGTGAGACGATCCTGGTTGTGGAAGATGAACAGGAACTGCTCCAGTTCGTTTCCGTTCAGCTTGAATCCCTCGGATACACGGTCCTGTCTTCTCTCAGCCCGAAGGAAGCGGTCGAGCTTGCGTCTTCACATGCCGGGATGATACATCTGCTGCTCACCGATGTTATTATGCCGGAGATGGACGGCATTGAACTCTACACGCTGCTGGCCAGGAACAACCGCACTCTCAAGGTGCTTTATATGTCGGGGTATACCGGGTCACTTGCCGAGGAGATCAGCCGTTCGGGCAACTACCTGGAAAAACCGTTCTCCCGGCAGCTTCTTGCCCAACAGGTCCGATCTGTACTGGACGGTTGACCTGATCACCTAAGTCACTAGATAATGCAGTATCATACAAACCAGGAGCATACCCATGGACAACCTTCCCAGATGGTCCCTCACCCCAATATATGACGGAATAGAGGGAGAAGCGTTCACCCGTGATCTTGCGGACCTTAATCAGGTGCAGTCCCAGCTGGTGCAGGAATGCACCCTCCTCTCCGGCGAACCGTCCCGGGTGACCAGCGCCATAGCTCTTTATGAGCAGATGTATGACCTTTTTGAAGAACTCGACGCTTATACCTACGCCAGCTACTCCACAGACACTCGCAGCAAGGAAGCTCTCAGGGGCATAGCTGTCATGAAGGAGGCAGGCCTGGGGGTTCATCAGGCAGAGGTTGCCTTTAAAAATGCCCTGGCATCAATCAAAGATGTGCTCCCTGAACTTATATCATGCAGTCCCGAGTTGGAAAGCTACGGGTATGTGCTCCAGGAACTTTTAGATGAGCAGCAGCACCTCATGAGCCCTGCCGAGGAAGCCTTGGCGGCAGATCTTGATCGGAGCGGAGCCGACGCATGGAGCAGGCTCCAGGAAGCGGTGAGCTCATCCGCTTCAGCCCTCTGGGATGCATCGACGGGCGAGCGCAGGACTTTGGTTCAGCTCCGCTCGCTTGCAAGCGATCCTGACCGGTCTGTCAGAGAGAAGGCCTACCGGCTGGAACTGCAGGCGTGGCAGGAACAGGAAATCCCCCTCGCCTATGCCCTCAACGGCGTCAAGGGGACGAGCATCACCCTGAATGCGCGCCGCAGCTACGAGGATTCCCTTGACCGGTCGATCCGCCAGTCCCGCATCACGAAAGCCTCGCTGGAATCGCTCATCTCAGTCATGGAGGAGTCCCTGCCGATGTTCCGCAGGTACCTGAAGCTGAAGGCAAGGCTGCTGGGAGTAGATCAGACCGCATTCTTTGACCTCTTTGCACCAGTGGGAGAAATATCCGGGACCTGGAGCTTTCATGATGCCATGGAATATGTGATACATCAGTTCAGGTCCTTCAGCCCGTCCATGGCATCCCTAGCTGAGACTGCCTGGAAGCACTCCTGGATAGACACCGAACCCCGTTCAGGTAAAGTAGGGGGAGCGTACTGCATCGGTTTTCCCAAAACACGAGAAAGCCGGGTGTTATGCAATTTTGACGGCAGCTTTTCTTCCGTATTCACCCTTGCCCATGAGCTCGGGCATGCCTACCATGGACACCTGCTCAAGGATGCCCCTGCGCTGCTGAGGGAGTATCCCATGCCGCTGGCGGAAACCGCCTCAATTTTCGCTGAATCAATCATCTTCAATAATGCCCTCCCTTCGGCAGACCCAAAAGAGCGCATCACCATCATCGAACAGTTTCTCCAGGATGCCGCCCAGGTTATCGTGGATATACTCAGCAGATTCTATTTTGAACGAGAGGTATTCTCACGCAGGAAGCAGGAAGAACTCACTCCTGAGGATTTAAGCTCCATCATGCGGGAAGCACAATTGGCGACATACGGAGACGGGCTGGACAGCGAACTGCTGCATCCCTACATGTGGGCCGTGAAGGCACACTACTACCGTACGGACCTTGCATTTTACAACTTTCCCTACGCTTTCGGCATGCTCTTTGGACTCGGGCTCTATGACCAGTACCGCCGTGAAGGTCCCTCCTTTACCAAGCGCTACGATGAACTGCTGGTCATGACCGGAAGGGCTGACGTGCAGAACGTGGCTGCTTCAGCAGGTATTCGTGTTGATGATCCAGATTTCTGGAGATCCGGTATGCGTGTTATTCTGGAGTATATCGATCAGCTCGAAGCATCCGTCTCCTGGTAAGCATGATGCCTACCGTGGCCGATGCCCCGCAGACCCGCCATCTCTACCTTACCTATGCGCTGCTGACCTTCTGCTACTGCTTTACTGCCTTCTACAGGATATCAGCATCGGTGGTCATGCCGGCACTTGCCCTGGAAATCGGTATGTCAGGCGCACTGACGGGATTTATCTCAAGCCTCTTCTTCTATGCATATGCAGCCGCCCAGCCTTTAGGAGGGGCATTCAATGACCGATTCGGTCCCGGCAAGGTAGTCTCCGCAGGAATCTCCATCGCAGCTGCAGGGGCGCTCTGTTTCTCCCTCTCTTCATCACCTGTGCTCTTCGCCCTGGGACGTTTTCTCATGGGGCTGGGCATGGGGCCGATGCTCTCAGGATCACTGGTCTTCATCGGAAAGTCTGCCATGAGATACCGCTACACCCTGTATGCCGGCATCATCCTGACCTTCGGCAACATGGGGGCAGTCGTCTCCGTCTACCCGTTAGGAGCATCGATTGATCTTTGGGGACGGAGGAGCGTATTCATCGGCCTGGCTGTTGTGAACCTCGTCCTTGCTGCGGCACTCATGTTGAGCGCCCGGAACACCCCGTTCTTCCACGGCAGCAGCTCCCCGCCGCGTATCAGGAGGGGAATGCGTCAGGCAGCTCGCTATATTCTGAGCACTCCTCAGTTAAGCAGAATGCTTATTCCCTGGGTGCTCATCATGGGCTCCATCATGGCCCTCCAGGGGCTGTGGGCTGTATCCTGGTTCCAGGCTGCCTATAGCATCACCTTCCTGACAGCACAAGGCTACGCGTCGTTTATCAGCATCGGCATCATGGTCGGTCACTTTGCCGGAGGCTTCATCCTCCCTACGGCATCTCATCGGCGATTCATGATCATTGCTTCCACAAGTGTTTACGCAGTCCTCTTTCTGCTCTTCTGGACATCCATGGCCCTGACGCTCCCTGTCATCCTGACTGCTTCCCTGGGCTTCTTTCTGGGCACTATGGTGGGTATTAGTTTTGACCACATGATCGCAGGGACCAATGATGTCTCCCCTGCTGGAAAGAAGGGGAGCGTATTCGGCGTGATGAACATCTTCCCGTTCATTGGAGCAATCTTATTTCAATGGCTCACCGGGGTGGGGATATCCACATTTCCTGACGGGGTACTTTCAGCGCAGGCATTCCAGGCTGTCTTTGCCTGGGTTACCGCTGTAGTATTTCTTGGTGCCCTGCTGCTCTTTAAACTGCCTCAGTTCTTTGACCAGGAACAGACGCAATTGAGCAGGCAGTGAAAGATACCCAGCGAAAGTCTTTCACCTTTCTTCGAAAGCAAGAATTTTGTTCACCTAAAGGACATGCAGGTGGGGTGCACCCTTGGAGGTTGACACTTAGCCTCCCGATCTCTTGGGAAGGGGGTCAGGGTAGCTCCCTGCCGGCAGGGAGCTACCCTGACCGACACCTGATTTACCCAGACTCCTTTTATTTGCTATTTCATACCGTTACTCCTTCTCTGTCAAGTGACATATCACTATTCTGAGTACATCATCAAAGATTCCGAGCACTTGCCTGCCCATGCGCGGATACTGCACGGACAGTAGTATGGTTTATGAGTATTTTGAATTGAAGTAGTGGGGAAGCAACAATACTGGTCATTCCCTGCTAATGAATACCTTCTGAGAGTACCAAAAACCGGAATAAACCCTCTTTCAGCATCAAATGGAGTCTACTGTGGTTGTTAACGCCTCCAGAAGGCCAT
>SKXS01000135.1 GCA_007128345.1 Spirochaetia bacterium | reverse complement strand
ACCGATGCTTCATGGTCACCCGGCACTAGGGGAGAGAAGAACTCAACTGCAAGTTCAAAGGGAATATCATCGCACCGATAATGTTCACGGATAACTGGAAAAAGAGAATATACCACTCGCTCGCCCTTGAAAGCGTAGGGGCCTTCTTCACATAATCGAAAATACCCTGCCCTATCCCCCTGTGACCACCTTACTCCTACAAACGCCTCGCGTATGATCTGATACACATGGAACCCAGTCTGAAGGTGCCACCGGGAAAAAAAGCCCTTTAAATCCCGTGAACATACTGGAGTACCGATACCACCCAAAAAGAGACCTGTGTGCATTCCATCGTCGTGGCTTCCAGGCTTGGAAATATACGTTTCATCAAACGGATCAGAGGAGGTATACATATGTCCACATCGAAGCTGCGGCTCATAGGCCTCTATGCAATCCCACGGTTGTGCCATGGTTATTTACTATCCCTTGACAGCTCCGGCGGTGAGTCCGGAGATGATCTTGTCATGGAGAAAAACATACACCACAACAGTGGGAATCATGGTCAGAACAATAGCTGCGTACATGCCTGCATAATCGGTTCTGAACTGGCTCGTAAAAAACCTGATAGCCAGCTGCACTGTTCTTGCACTTCGGGAGGAAGTGAGCAGCAGGGCGTAGATGAACTCATTCCAGCAGTAGATGAAGCTGAAGGTTCCTGCGGTCACCAGCCCCGGACGCGCCAACGGCATGATGATCTTTGCGTACCTCTGGAAGAACGAGCAGCCGTCTATCTCCGCTGAATCCTCCAGTTCCCGGGGTATGGAGGTCATAAAACTCGAGATCAGGAACATGGAGATGGGAATATTTATTGCGGAATACGTGACAATCAGTGCCAGAAGTGAATCATACAAATTAAACCTGGTTATCAGGGTATAGTAGGGCACCATGAAGGCAATAATAGGAATCAGCACTCCTGCGGTTGTGACGGTAAAAAAGACTTTCCTGAAGGGAAACTCCTCCCGTGCTATGGTAAATGAGGCGAGGGATGTTACCAGAAGGTTCACTAGAGTAGCAAAAACGGCCACAATAATAGAATTGAGGAAATACTGATGTAGTCCGGATACGCTTATGGCGCTGACAAAGTTCTGAAACTGCCATACCGCAGGAAATGAGAACGGTGCGGTTTCAATCTCGAAATTTGTTTTGAAGGCGGATAAGGCCAGCCAGACAATGGGGAAAATCGTAATGACCAGGTAGAGTGACAGAACAAGCCACTTTAGGAATTTACCCAGGACTTGTACGGGAAGGCTGGTTTCAGTCATGGTATCTCGATTCATACTATCTCCCCTACTGATGAGCGTCCTCAATGGCATCAGACTTTCCGAAGATCCTCTGCATGCCGCTGAGTACTACCACTCCCAGAAGAATCAGCAGCACACCTGTGGCTGCTGCCTGCCCATACCGTAATCCCGCCATGCGGCGGTACATGTAGAGTCCCATAACTGGAGTCCGGTTAGCCGGACCCCCGGCAGTCATGAGAAACGTTGTTTCGAACTGCCTGAGGGCAAATGCCACCGCAAGAGTGCCGGCGGTGACGATGATGCCTCTGATGGCAGGCAGGGTAATGTAGCGTTCCTGCTGAAGAATATTTGCCCCGTCTATCATAGCTGCTTCGTAGAAAGTTTTGGGTATCGACATGGTTCCTGCGAGGATAATCACCATGAAGTAGCCGATATACACCTGGTATGAGAAAATTACAGCCGGCAAAGCAGTGTCAAGCTCTCCGAGCCAGTTACGGGTCATATGCTCAAGACCTAACTGACTGAGAAAGAAATTAACCGCTCCGAATTCAGGGTTGTACATCGCCCGCCAGAGCATAGCCAGAGCTACCAGCGATATAACATTTGGAAGGAAATAAACCGTCCTTAAAAACCTCCAGCCCCTAGGCTCCCTTGCCAGTATCAGTGCGATGACAAGGGCAAGGGGAATCTGCAGAAAAGCAGCAGAGAGCGCCCAAATCAAATTGTTTTTAATAGATGTCTGGAAAACTGAATCTCCGAAAGTTCTTGTATAGTTGCTGATCCCTACAAAGGACATAGCGGAGATTCCGTCCCACTCCATAAACCCGAGAAACGCAAGGTATACAATGGGATAGACGAAGAACGCAATAAGTAAAACTGTTACCGGAATCAGGAATATGATGATCCACTTCAGATTCCTGTTGGTTTTTTTTGTCAATTTCTTCATACATTATTTCTCAATTGAGAGTGCTGCTGGATTTACGTGCCGGGGGATGAAGCCCCCGGCATACTATGTTCAGGATTACATTCTAGTCGTGGACTGCTTCAAGCATCTGTACAAACTCTGCAGGAGACCTGTCTTCAAGGACCATTGCTCCGATAGCCTGTCCAAACTCATATACTACATCGACGGGCATGGATGCCTCAAGGTGATCAATAAGAAATTCAGCCTGATTTCCCGCATCAATAAACTGCTGCTGAAGCGGATCAATCTCATCTTCAGGACCCAGGTCAAATTCAATGGAAAGAAGAGAACCTGCATCCAGTGATACCCGCTTTGCATTTTCAGGATCGGTAAGATGTTTCAAGAATGTAATGACCGCTTCCCGCCTTGCAGGATCATCGGTATTTGCTGCACCGAGATTGGTATGAAGCCATCCAACCTGATGGCCGTAGTAGTCCCCAGCCTGGGGCAGAGGAGCAAGCTTGGTAGCAGCATAAGCTTCGGGAGAATTTTCTCTGATGTTGCCGATGTACCACGCACCGTTGATGAACATTGCAGTTCTTCCAGCCTGGTAGTGCCCTCCGGAAACACCCGCATCAGCACCAATAGCGTCCCGCGTGGTATTGCCGTCGGAATACAGCCTCTTTAGAATCGCAGCAGCCTGCTCATAAGCTGGGTCATCCCAGGCTCGCTCCCAGACTTCTGGTCCGCCGAAACTTCCCAGCAGGTGGGTGAACCAAAGCATGGATGTCCAGGAGTTCGTCCCCCCGGTCATCTGGCTTGTAGGTACCACGCCGATAGCCTTCAGCTTGTCGGCTGCCACCCAAAATTCGTCCATAGTCCTGGGAAACTCATCAATACCTGCCTTTGCAAACAGCTCCGTGTTGTACCAGATGGGCGTGAACCCGATCTCATAGGGCAGAGATTTGGTTTCACCGTCAATAGTTGAGGCGTTGATGTTGCCCTGGTTGAAGGTATATCCCCAGCCGTCTTGCGTAAGGTCATCAGTAAAATCCATTAGCAGGTCACCGCTGTAGTACGCAGCAGTGGTAGGGCTCAGCTTGAAGGTAAAAATGTCGGGAGCTTGTCCCGCAGCCAGCCTGGTACGGATAGTATCCTCGTAGCCGTCGTAATCTGGCTGGGGCTCAATAATCACCCGAATTTCACCTGCATGTTCCTCGTTGAATTCATTAACAATCTTCTCAATCATGTCAGCCTTTGAATCCTGTCCAACCCATATGCAGGGCCAGGTAAGCACAATTTCAGGATCCGCTTCTCGTGCGCCCGCTCCAAAAATGGGCATTACAGAAGCAATCAACAGGCATGACAGCAGCAAACTCAATAATTTTCTTGTTCGCATACATTCCTCCTTTATTTTCTTTCTATAAGTAAGTAAAACATATAATTTTTCTCCTGTCAACTTTATATGATGAAAAACAGAGAACTCGCCGACAGACCTTACACTGTACAAGGATTATGAACAAAAAATGAAATCATATCCGAAAGAGATCTGCTCAACTTCTATCTACGTTTCCCTGGCGCAGCAAGCACGGGGATTATCGTCATACCGAGAACCTCTGAAACTTCATGGCAGATACTCACATGCCCATCCTCTCTCTGAATACTATCACGTATAGTCCGCTTTCGCCCCGCTGCAGTATCGGATGATCCAGAGGCAAGCCTGGCAACTTCACAAGCGTCCGCTCCTGATACTCAGTCGTTTAGTTCTGCCAATGCTTCTTGCTTCTTAGAGAGAAGATCGCAGTCAAACATATAGCGCCTTCTGCTCCAATATGGATGAATATGGGTGATTAACTGTTATGGCCGATATAGGTAAAATATCCCCTTTTTTCCGATATCGAATTGTCCATCTGAGAAACATCAATAGAAGATACCTAAAGCCATGCTCCCGGATACCCCCTTGGCGATGAACTTGAACAATGAACAGTATATGAATCTTCTTCTTGGCGAAGGCTTCACTCTGGAACAGCGATTTGCTGAAATAGACTCCCATGAAATTCGTCGTTTACTCAAAGAGAAACCTCTTGCCTCCTGTGCCGCCTATCCTCAGATCAAGAACATCATCAGATTACCGGACCTGCCGAAATCAATCGCAGCTTTGCTCAAGAAAACGGCTTCATAGCATACAGTTCCACCGCTATGAACAGGAAAACGATCACTGCATCTTTGCCTGTTCCAGTATGCTTCATTGCAGAAGAGAAGGGGGAAAAGTACTTGTTCGTGGAAAATCCAACCAGATTTTGGTTTCATAGCTAAGAATGATTCTTTAAAAGAACTAGTCGCTCTACAGGCTTGTGAATGATTCCCTCATAGTAGAATGTACCCGGCATACAATAAAACGGTTCGTCGGGTGATTCTTTGACAACCTAGGATAGGTACTTACCCTGCTTAATGAATCATCCTTGAGTAACGGTACTAAACCTTTCGATTCAATACTCTCCTGCTTACCTCAGAATTTATTCTCATATACCACTGCATGGGTACCTATATTCTAGAATCGTACAAATCCCTGGATTCCTCTCCTGCTTTTCTGTTTCCCTTGAAAGCTCTTGGGTAAAATGCAATGGTGACCACTCAAACATCTTTTTCCACCGTGCTAATTGCTGTTTCGTTTATCCTACACAGATAAATTTTCCGCTGTAACTCTCGCATGATATTTGGTACTATAGACCATTACTTATATCCAGGGGGCATGTACATGCAGACAAGCGAACTCAACCTCTCCATGTTCAAGTCATACGACATCCGTACCCCGGCATCAAAGCTGCCGCTTGAGCTTTCAAGGAGGCTTGCCCATGCCGTTGCCGTCTACTTCGCGGACGTCCTTGGCACGAGGAAGGTGGTGCTCTGCCGGGACGCCCGCCTGAGCGGCCCTGCATACCTTGAACAGGGCGCGGAGATCTTCAAAAGTCTCGGGTTTGAGGTCTTCGTCAACTTCCAGGTAAGTTCCACCTGCCAGTTCTACTACGCATGCATGCAGCATTTCGACGCTGCAGGGATCATGTACGGTGCTTCGCACAATCCAGGGACAGACACCGGGCAGAAGATCGTCGGGCCCGGCCTGCAGTCTATTGCTGCAGGATGCGGTCCCCTGGGCGGGCTGTATGCAGTCAGGCAGTCCTTTATTGACGGGAAGCAGCTGCACGAACAGCCCGGCGGAAAAATCCACGTGCTGAACTGTACTGATGCATACATTGACTACTCACTGAAACTCTCCGGGCTGGAGGCAGGCGTGCTCAACGGATTGCGGATCGCTGCGGATTTTCTCTGCGGGGCATCCGGTGAGGAGATGCTTACCGCCCTCGATTTCTGCGGGGCTTCAGTCCATGGAAGAAACATCATCCCAGACGGCAGATTCCCGGCCGGTGAACCAAATCCCATTATCAGCAAGTCGATCATGCCGCTTGTAGAGGATCTGGCTTCCGGCTCATACGACCTCGGCATCGCTTTCGACGGGGACGGGGATAGGCTTGAGCTCTTCACCTCCCGGGGAACCCAGTTCAGTCCGGTGTTCAATGCATCAATACTTATGGATGAACTGCTGAAGCTCAACGAACCGCAGTCTCCTAGTTCGCTTGATCCCAGTTTCTACGTATGTCTGAAAAGCAGCCCCTATGCGGTCGCTCACATTGCCGCATCCGGGGTACGGACCTCCATTATTAAGACCGGGCACTCACATATCAAGGAGGCGCTCACAAGGAATCGCTCACGGGGGTTCATTGGGGCAGTTGAGGAGTCATGCCACTACTACATGCATTTCCCCCTGGATATCCAGGATCTTTCAGGACGTGCCGCTGCAACAGAGAATACACTTTTCTTTACCCTGCTGACAGCGAAGATGTACTGCAAGTATCCCGAACGGTATGCAGAAGGCGCAGGAATCCAGGAAGCTGCTTTTCGTGAACGTGAGTGGGGATACCTGTTTACGGAGGAGGCTTCCAGAAACCACGTACTGGAAGCTGTGGAAAAAGAGCTCTCTTCCCGGGGGTTTGCCTCCATGCGTACCATGGAGGACGGGACGGACCTTGAAGCAGTCCTCATGCGCAGGAACCTCCCGTTTGCTATTGATGCCCAAACGGTGATGCCTGACGACTGGGTGCAGGTAACTCAGCGGATATCCCAGACTGAGGACGGGGTGGCACGCTGGGAGGTGATTGCAGGAAATCCTAAGATAAAAGATGAAACCGCATCCATCATCAACTCCATTGTCACCTCTTCAGGGAAGGCAGAACGGTACCATATCTGACGGTTTACTCACGAAGCAGCGGCAGCTCCAAAAGATCCTGTAGCGCAGCAAGGTTGTAGTCCCCGATTGCACCGGGGTCAGCATTGACTGCTGCGGTCACCATCCCCGCCTCCTTGGCTCCTTCAAGCTCATCAGCCGCGTGCCCGACAAAGAGGGCTTCTCCGCAGGTGATCCCCGCCTGGGCAGCTGCATCCTCATACATGGCCGCATCGGGCTTCCTCGCTCCGATAACCGTCGAACACACAAAAGCGTCAAAAATGTGCTCCGGCAGGCCGGCTGCATCCAGCCACATGAGCTTCACCTCCAGCGGGACCATGGTATCGGTGATCACCCCAATTTTCTTGTTCCTTTTCCTGAGGGTTTCCAGAACCTCCCTGCTCCCCGGCACCGGTACAATGCTGTCAGTATTCTCTGAAATCTGTTTAAGGAGATCCTTCACCAGGGAATCATCCTTCACACCATGAAAGGCCAGGTACGTGCTCCAGTACTCCTCATGGCTGATCCGCCCGCAGGTAGCCTCTCCGGAGAGATGCTTCAGGTGTCTCTGCACCTCTTCAGTCTGGCTGGTAGCATAGCCCAAAGACGCAAGCATATGTCTTACAGACTGCACAGTCGATTCATTCCTGTCATAGAGCACCCCGTTTGCATCAAAAAATACGCCTCGAATCATTTATCAGTACCTCCCGGTATGTGGTCGAGCAGTTCGTCCAGGTGATCTATCTGCAGGTCCGGCTGACATCGATCGTACCCATCATCGGAGAACGCTGTCATCTGGGAAGCAATCTGGACGGTAACCCCGTACCCGGAACGCTTGGCCCCGGCTATGTCCCGTGAAATTGTGTCGCCTACGTACATAGCTAATTCTACAGGAACACCAAGCTTCCTGGCCGTCTCCCGGAACATCAGGGGATCGGGTTTCCGCTTCCTGCATTCCGCGCTCGTGGCCACTACAGAGAAGTACGATGAAATCCCATATGCTTCCAGCTGCTGATGCACGTAGCTCTTCGTGATAATATTGGAAATCAGCGCAATATGCACTCCCCTCTCCGCAAGTTCCTCAAGAACCCGGGGAACCTCCGGCCTCATGTACCTCCGGTAGAAGTTCGTCTCAAAGTAGAGAGCAAGTTCATCCCACGCATCTGACTGGACAGACGGAAAGAACTCCTCAGGGAAAATGAAGCGCGAGAAAACCATTTCCGGAGAAAGCTCTATCATGTAACGCTCTTTCCACTGCTTGTAGGCAAGCATCCCTTTTTCCAGCTTACCAAGCAGTGAAGCATTGGATCCGGTCAGGCTGATTCCCCGGGAAAGTGCAGCGGCACGGAATCCGGGCACAGCCTTCCTCCTGACCTCAGGATCGATGATCACCTCTTCGAGGGTTCCTCCAAGGTCGAAGATAACCGCTGCAACCTGTTTGACATTCACGATAGATCCCCCATGGGATCCAAATCGTAACGGTCCCTTGCCCGCTCCAGCTGCTTGAGGGTTCTCATTTTTGCTTCGGGCTTTTCCATAGCAAGGGCAAGGATGAATGCATTGAGGATGGTCATCGGCACAGCCTGGGAACGGAAGGTATCGGTCGGTCCCCGCCGTACCTGGAAGACAATCTCTGCGTAGGCTGAAAAGTCGATAACATCGATATCAGTGAGGAGAATCACCCTGCAGCCCGCCTCACGAGCATGCTTGAGCACCGCTGAAAGTTCCGCGTTCAGCTTGAGAAACCCGTTTGCAACCAGTACGTCGTCGTGACGCATGAGCACCATCTTCTCAAGCATATCCCTGCCGGTCTCTCCCATGGCTATTGTGTGAATGCCGAACCGGTGCAGGCGTATCTGCATAAGATCAGTCAGAATCCTTGAGGCTCCGGTTCCGAACACGAAGACCCGTTTAGCATGTGCCAATAGAGATACAGCCTGGTTGAAATCATCAGTGGAAATCGTGTGGGCCATCTCCCTGATATAATGGGCTTCCATTTCTGCCAGCTGCACCAGTACATGGTCCTTCTTCTCCTGGATATCAGTGATCTTGTTGATCATCCGCAGAGCCGGCGAGACCCTGCTCCTGAAGAGCTGCTGGAGCATCTGTCTGAGTTGGCTGTAGTCGCGAAAGCCCAAAGCTGATGCAAACCGGACTACCGTCGCCTCACTGGTCCCGATGTCCTTGGCAAGCTCAGCGGCGCTGAGGAATGCCGCGTGCTCATAGTTCTGCAGCAGGTAGTCAGCGATCAGCTTCTGGCTCTTCGAAAGCCGGGGTCTGATATCATCCAGATACTGGCTGAACTCCTGCAGGTCCTTTACTGCTTCCATCATGCTACCTGCTGCCCGAGAAGTCGATTCGCTGCCTCTGGGAATCAAAGAGATGCACCGTATTCTTTTTCACGGCGATAGCCGCGGGAGTCTTCGGCTTATATTCAGGGTCATCTGCCACTGAAGCAAAGACCATCACATCCTCCACCAACAAACTGATAATCCACTCGCTCCCGGTAGGAAGAAGAGTCTGCACCTCCGCAGGATAATACCATGTGTCCTCCCCCACTTCCGTTCCCCTCGGCACCACCTTGATATCTTCCGGCCTCACACCGATGATGTCGATTCTCTCCTTCTGTTCAGTGTAGCACTTCTTGATGCTCTCCACCACCGCATCCTGCTTCCCTCCTGTATGGGAGAAGAGGTTCATAGGCGGGCTTCCCACGAACTCAGCCACTGTCACATTACCCGGTTTCCGATAGATATCCATGGGAGGAGCGCACTGCTGCAGCAGGCCCTCATGCATAACGGCAATCTTTGTGGACATGGTCATCGCCTCAAGCTGATCGTGGGTCACATAGATGATCGTGTTCCCCAGGGTCTCATGGAGCCGCTTGAGCTCAGCGCGCATCTCAAGGCGCAGTTTAGCATCCAGGTTGCTTAAAGGTTCATCTAGAAGCAGGACATCGGGGCTCACCGCAAGCATACGGGCTAAGGCGACCCGCTGCTGCTGGCCCCCTGAGAGCTGTGAGGGGTAGCGGTTCTCCAGCTGGTTGATGTGCAGCAGGTCCAGAACATCACCGATAATTTTCTTCCGCTTGCTTTTATCTACGTTGCGCATCTCCAGCCCGAAGGAGACATTCTGGGCCACCGTCATATGGGGCCAGAGGGCATAGCTCTGGAAGACCAGGCCAAGCTCCCGTTTCTCCGTGGGAACCAGGTTGCCCTTCTCCCCGGAAAAGAGGGTCTTCCCGTCGAGGATGATCTCTCCTGCGTCAGGCATGTCCAGTCCGGCAATCATCCGCAGGGTGGTAGTCTTCCCGCACCCTGAAGGTCCCAGCAGGCAGATGAAGTGGCCTGACTCAATGGTGAGATTCAGATTGTCCACTGCCTTGACCGTAGGACCGAAGGTTTTTGTTATATGTTTCAGTTCAATGGTACCCATAGGTTAACTCCTGCTGAATCCGGAAGCGAGATTGCTGCCGGTAATCCGTTCCATGAGGAACGTGACAAAGAATATGATTACGACAATGGCAAGGACGGTAGCGTTTGCCAGTTGGGAAAACCCATACTCGATAAACCGCAATATCTGGGTGGTCATGACCTCCGTCCCCGGCGTGGCGAGCATGATGACCAGGCTCTGTTCCTTCATGCCGCTAATAAACGGCAGCATGATCGCGGTGATCAGCGCATGCTTCTGGATGGGTATGACGATCCTCGACATCCGCTTGCCCCAGGATGCGCCTGCCACACGGGCAGCTTCCTCAGGCTCATTGCCCATCTGCATCATTGCTGAAATCCCGCTGCGGGAGGCAAACGGCAGGTACTTGATGCTCATGACGATGATCAGCAAGGTAAGTGTTCCATACAAACTGGGAACAGGACCTCTCCTGACGGCAAAGAAAGAGAGACAGGCTGCGGCAAACCCGATGCTGGGTACCAGATACGGCAGGAAGGAGACCTGGCGCAGGAACGCTGAGGTCTTGGAGTTGGGCATCTTCACGACCACGTACCCGACGAAGAGTCCGGTAATCCCGCAGATGACTGCGGCAGCGCCGGCTATGCGGAAGCTGTTCCAGGCAGCGGCAATGATGGATTGGTTAAGGAACAGACCCTGCTGGCCGGGCATAATGGATATGTACCTGCCGAACCAGAAGTCCAGGGTGAAATTCGATAGACTAAACACCCCGGGACGGTACATGATGCTGGTGAGGATGATGGTAACCAGGGGAATTATTGTGGTAATAATGAATGCCAGTCCCGCAAAGATGATTGCCGGCCACTTCCACTTGCCTAAGGCACTGAGCCTGCTCATGGACCCCTTCCCTCCCACGGTGACGAACCTGCGGTACTCACGCACGAAGTACATATCCAAGGCAATGAGGCTCATGCCCAGCAGGATGGTCACGCTGGCGATCACCGCTGATACCCCGGGCGTTCCCACCTGGAAACTGCTGTAGAGCGCCGTGGGAAGCAGCAGATAGCGCACCGGAGAACCGAGGATGTAGGGTGTACCGAAGGACCCCAGAACCCGGGAAAAGGTCAGCAGGAATGCCGACAGGAGTGCCGGCTTGAGCAGCGGTAAAATAATCCGCCTGGCGATGACCCCCTTCTGCGCTCCCAGAATCCGGGCGGAATCCTC
Organism: Spirochaetia bacterium; assembly: GCA_007128345.1. GTDB lineage: Bacteria > Spirochaetota > Spirochaetia > PWKH01 > PWKH01 > SKXS01. The sequence goes on along the minus strand of SKXS01000135.1, from coordinate 3,334 downwards.
CATTTGAGAATCCACTGAACGCAGCGCATTGCCGAAGAGCAGGTAGGCAAAGGGGAAGAGGTGCAGCGCCTGACAGACTATGATGGGAAATGCACCATAGGCCAGCCAGTCGGGCGGTGAGAACCCGAACGACTCGGCGATGCTCGGCAGTCCCCCGAGACGCCGGTTCTTCATGATGTTCAGCCATGCCACCGCAAAGGTCCAGGAAGGCAGCATGTAGGGAATCACCATGGCTGATGAGAGGATCTTTTTTCCCGGCAGGTCAGTCCTGACCGTAAGCCAGGCAAGAAATGCTCCAAACGGGAGCGCGGCAAGGGTCACCACAGACGCAATGATGAGAGTCCGTGCTAAAGGCGTCCAGAAGAGCCGATCACTCACCCGGGATACAAAGACACGGTGCAGGAAATAGGTAGTGTAGGAACCGACCTCCAGCCCGGTGGTGGCACTGTCACGTATCTGGACCCTGACGGTGTCCACGAGCATTGACCCCACCGGAGCAAGAACCAGGTAGGTCAATAGGACGGTGACAATTGCGGCTACCAGGGCTATCGGTTCATACCTGATGAAACGAAGCCAGTTCTGGAATCGCTCAATACGCAGGATAGGCGTACGGTCCTTGGATGATGGTTGATTCATATGGGCAGATCCTCCGTATGCAGGGAAGAAGCGCCGCCTGAGTATTCAGACGGCGCATAAAACCTGACTATCAGTTTGCGCCGTATTCCAGCCAGAAATCCATGATGTCCTGGCGCATGCGCATGGCCTGTACGTTGTCGACTGGAAGCAGCTTCTGGGTCCACTCATCCCAGGTTCCTTCGTTCAGTGGATGGGGAGGGATGGTCCTGTTCGATGAGAAGGCACCGATGTCCCGCCCGGTCCAAGGATAGTGCCCTTCTGTAAGGATGAAGTGCACGAAGAGTTTCGCCGCATTGGGATTCGGTGCATCCTTCACGATGAGAGCATACGTGGGAAGCGCGTATCCCATGAATGGTTGCAATCCCTGCATGGTAGTCAGCGAAAGGTTCTTCGCTGCATTGTCCCGATGCTTGGTGAGCACGTAGAAGCCCACGGGAGGATCGGTCTGTCCGGCGGATCCGACGGCATCCCCAACATCACTGTCGCTCCGAAAGCTGATAATGTCATTCTGGAAAAGCCTCTTGAGAAATTCCCATCCGGCATTCTCCTCATTGGTTACCAACTGTCTTCCGTAGAGATCTACGTAGGCCTGCTCCAGCATCTGGTGATTGGTGATCATACTGGCAAAAAAACCGAGGTGCGCCGGAGTAAGGCCCGGATCACGAATGAGGATTTTTCCCTTCCACTGCGGTTCGGTGAGCTCCCACACGTTGTTCACCGGAGATCCGTCAGCATAGACTTCACCATTGTACCCGAAGATTCTCGGCTGCCAGAGAAATACCAGGGGATTCTGGTCTTCTTCTGAAATTACATCCTTCAAATCAGGGGGTACCCAGCTCTGTACGTAGCCGCGGGGGATCAGCTGGGTCTCCAGAAGCGGTCCGTCCTCAAACCCGATTACATCCACCTGGACGTTCCCTGCATCCACTTCCCGGATCACCCGTTCGGCCTGCTCGGGGTCACCCATCTTGGTTCCCCGTACACGGATACCGTACTTCTCCTCAAAGAGGTTGCCCACAGCATCAATACGTCCTGACGTAAAATAGGCCACCAGCTCTCCTTCCGCCTGGGCAGCCTCGATGAGCGCCTCAAGGTCAAACTCCTCTTCCACAACCGGAGCAGCAGGAGCGGGAGCAGCATCCCGCTGTCCGCCTGCAAACAACGGTAACGCAAGGGTACATACCAACAGCAGGACAATCAGTTTTTTCATAGAATTCCTCCTTATTACATACATATACCATCCCTCAGGGATGATGGAATACATGCGTAGCAGGCAATGGGCCTGCACCCATAATGCCTTGATTATGAATATTGTATTTCAGGTTTTACGATTTTGCAAGAAATATTGCAAAAATATATCAACATAATTTTTATCACACTCATTCGCATAAAGTTCGACAAATGTATTGAGATGAGACATATTTTGCGTGACCTGTTGATTAATGACATAGACGATGGATTTCTCAAGATAACCTGGAACAACAGTTATTCACCTAAAAGCCTCTTCACCCAGCTGACGCGAGAGCAAGCTTGCTGAAATTATACTGCTTCGACCCGGTTTAAGAGGACGGAACTTCATGACTGTGGCCTTTCAATCAGACAGACCTAAAAATCACCCTCGGTTGCAGTTCTGTTTCTGATTATCCATATTGCCTACTGTACCCACAAAGCAGATATGCAAGAAAGAGGCTGTATTGGCAGCTATGGTTTCACATCCATGATTCGATACATACGACATAGATAAACCTGGCGTAACATGCCTTCGATACCCTTACTTTCATTGTCATTCACAAGAAAAACGTTATCAGCGTGCAGGAACTTTTTAATACTATTGAGGCTCACCGTATCAAACAAAACCTACCTACAAAGCCGCACTGCAGAAGAGCGAAGAGAAAGATATTCAGGGAAAAAACAGCTGTCAAAATAGTAAACCGATGAACTCATATAATTTCGTGCTGTCTGAGAGATACTGGACTAATCAAACAACCGTACCCCGCATTGTATGAGTTCATTCTGGGTTTTCTGGTAGTCCAGTGAGCGAGGTGTGATCCCTTCCTCCACACAGAGGCTAGCTGAAATCCCCACGGCTTGGCCCATTGCCATACAAATATTCATAATTCTATATGAGGCTTCTGCACCATGGGTACCCGATATGCATCTTCCAGCTGTCATGAGGTTCTCAATCTTAAGAGGGACAAAGCATCGATAGGGGATATCATATTTGGGCACCGGAGCAAGTGACTGTCCACCACCGGTTATGTTATGTATATCCATAAAGAACCATGCATTATGGACTACCACGTCATCAAATCTCCGTCCATTTAGTAGATCATCTTCAGTGAGCACATACTCACCTATGATCCGCCTGGTATCACGCACTCCCAATGTGGTAGCGCTGTTCTGGACAAAACAATTTTCAAAACCCTGCACGTTCTTTTTCAGAAAGTCTGTGATTATATTAATCTGTCCTCTGAGGTCTATTTCTGCCTTTTCAATATCATTAAGAGAGGTCCCGTCAATATAGTTTGACTGGGTAGCGTTCACATGGCATTCGCCTGGACGGCTTGTCCTGTACAGCCTCACCAGAGATGAGTATGCGGGGAGGTCACCTTTTTTACTTGCCTCGACACAGAAATCGAGAAACCATTGAGCAGCCTCGCTCTTGGGCATTCTGATATCATAAGTCCATTTACCTTTT
>SKXS01000043.1 GCA_007128345.1 Spirochaetia bacterium | reverse complement strand
GATTCAGGTTACACGGTTGTCATTGCCGACAATGATCGGGAGGCCCTGGATGAAACGCTGGAGGAACTGGATCATGAAGCGCTCCACGGCACCCTGGCGGACGTGGGGAACGAAGAGGATGTTATCAGGGTTTTCGATTTTGTGGAGAGCGACATGCCGAAGCTTTGCGGAATAGTCAACAATGCAGGCATCAGCTGCAATGTTCCCGTGACTGACCTTGATCTGTCGGATTGGATGCGTGTGATCAATACCAATCTTACTTCGGTGTTCCTGACGGCCAAGTACGGCACCCCGCTCATGGACACTGGTTCTGCTATTGTAAATATCGCTTCCACCCGGGCGCTCATGTCGGAACCCGATACCGAAGCCTACAGCGCATCCAAGGGGGGGATTGTTTCACTTACCCACAGCCTCGCTGTAAGCCTGGGTCCCAGGATCAGGGTCAATGCGGTGAGTCCAGGCTGGATAGATGTATCGGGTATGAAGAAACGCCGTCTGAGAAGCCCTGAATCCCTTAGTGAAGAGGATCATCTCCAGCATCCGGCAGGGAGGGCAGGCCGTGCGGAGGATATTGCCCTGATGGTGCGCTACCTGCTTTCAGCTGATGCGGAATTCATTACCGGCGAGCAGATAGTCATTGACGGCGGCATGACCAGGAAGATGATCTACTGCTGATGCTCCAGAGAGGCCTTCCTGAGCTCCTCAAGCACCTGGCTGCCGGAAAGACTGCGGTTGCGCGCGGCGTAATCGTACGCGGAAGCTCCCGTAACGTCTCGCATTGACGCATCCGCCCCTGCTTCCAGGAGCCGGACGATGATCTGCTCATCCTGAGTAAAGCCTGCAGCATACATGAGCGCAGTCAGCCCCTCTTCATTCTGCATGTTTACCCCAGCACCGGCTTCAATGAGGATATCTACAGCCTCGGGAGTGCTGCTGAAGCCCGCAGCGTACATAAGCGCGGTCCAGCCTTCGGAGTTGACTGCATTCACGTCAGCTCCCCGTTCAAGCAGGAATGTGATAACCCGGGGATTTTCATTGAGCACTCCCCGCATAAGGGCGTTCCAACCCTCCTCGTCCTCTATGCGAGGATCCGCTCCCTCTCTGAGCAGTATGGATATGACCCGCGGATGGGTGTTGATCCATGCAGCGTACATAAGGGGAGTTGTCCCGTATAAGTCCTTGCGCTCGACGGCAGCTCCCTCTTCAAGGAGTATCCTGATAATTTCAGGGGGCTCATCGTACTGCAGCGCGTTCATCAGGGGGGTGATGCCGAACCTGTCGGCCTCATTGATGCCCGTGTCATCTATGTAGGAGCGTGCCCGGCTGATAATATACTGGTGTTCCTCCAGCACTGCCTGGATGAGCGACTCGATGAACCTGCTGGGCTGCAGCCCCTGCCGGAGCATCTGCTCTTCGGTGAGGGACTGGTAGCGCATGTCGGTGACGGTGAAGTCCTCAAGGCTGATGGTGATTTCAGCCAGGCGATCCGGACCTCCGGGGTCGCTGACCAGGTACCCGTAGGGGAATTCACGAATCTCCCTGACATCGTCGGTATATCCTGTGTCGATGATGAGGTCTGCAGGGCTGAGTTCCTGCTGCAGCTGCTGCAGCTGTTCCGCAGGAAGATCCAGGGCAAGCAGGCCGATATCAGTTATGCCGATGATTACGTCGGCTTCCTGCTCACCGAGCAGCTCAAACGCCCGGCTGACGGACGCAAGATACCCGTCCAATGAAAGACCCGCGTAGAGATCTTCATGGAGGGATGAAAAAATATCCTGGGAGGATACGGCAAAGACACCTATGGTGATCTCATCAATTTCCCAGGTATAGACGGGCATGATGAAGTCAGCTCCGCGTATGTTGGAACTGATGAAGGGAAATGATGCAATCTTGGAGAGCTCTTCAAGGCGAAGGGCGTCGTAGGAGAAGTCATGGGATCCGGGGATAAATGCGTGGTAACCGGTTTCACTCATGATGGTGATCACGCCCCTGCCTTCGTCTATGAGCGCAAAGTCAGTGCCGGCAATAGTATTGCCTGCATCAATGAGCAGCAGCCGGTCAGCACTCTCTGCGTATGACTTCAGCAGGGCATAGGGCAGCTCATCTTTTCCCATACGGTTGCCCGTATAGGCAATGACCACTTCCCTGAGCACGGGCTCAGGAGGAACCTCCACCACAGGCGGCGGCTCAACTGGTACGGGGGGAGGAACCGGTTCAGGGGGAGGCATCACCTCCGGCGGGGGCGGAGTAACGCAGCCTGCAGCCAGCATCACAGCTGCGATCACGATGAGCGCACCTCTGAAACTCCTCATGGAAACCTCCTGTTACTGCTTCAGTATATACCAAAGGCGGCAGATTGGCAAAGATAGCTATGGTCATCCGGAGAAAATCACATAGGTATGCCCGCAGATCCGCACTCCTGAAAACCCCAAACGGTCCGCAATCCACACACATGCTTCCGGATGATAGAAAAATACATGGGTTTCATCATTCTTGTAGTACCACAAGGGGAAGTCCACGTCATCATGGAGCAGCGATGTCCTGCAGAACAGCTTTCCTCCGGAGCCCAGCAGCTTTCTGAGAATCATAAAGGTCTGCTTCGGGTCATGAAAATGTTCGATCACCTCGCAGCAGATTATGTAGTCGTACTCCTGCTTCAGGACATCCGGATTGTCATGGTAGAAAGGATCATAAAGCGCGGTCTGAAAGCCGTGCTCCTCAAGGATCCTCGAAATTACCGGACCGCTTCCCGCCCCGAAGTCCAGACCCCGGTGAGACGGGGTGAACCATGCCATGACCATATCTGCCATGGGCTGGCCGAATGCGCGGTACCGGGGATCAGCAACATCATTGTTATGGAGATCATAGCGGGCTTTTTCCTCTGACCGGCTCAACCGCAGTGCGGGGTCAAGGAATGCTGATCTGCACCCGCTGCATCGGAAGTACGTGCCCTGCCTGCCTGAATAGCACAAGGTTGAGGCAGATTCGCACAGGGGGCAAGCTGGTGTATGCATGGAATGCATGCTACCATGGAAGCTGGTGCATTGTCATGTGGGTCAGCAGGCCATGTCTTTGGTACGCAGGAGTTGCAATTACAGAGGTATTTGGAGTACCATGCACCAGAAAACCAGCAGGATCGGCAAGGAGAAGCGCATGCAGGGCACCTATACTCATGCAGTCATCACCGGAGGAAGCAGCGGCATAGGCCTGGCTGCTGCGGGTGTACTGGTTTCCTCGGGATGCACGGTGCTGCTGGTTTCCCGGGATGCGCGGAAGCTTCAAAACGCATCAGAGATACTTTCAGCCCAGGGAGGCGCGGAGCGTGTGAGCACCCTCCAGCTTGATGTGACCGACCGAACGGCGGTTCAGCGGGAGCTTGCTCCTGTGTGTGAGAAACAGCCCCCTGATTTTGTTATGAACTCTGCCGGCATGACGTTTCCCGGGTATTTCAGCTTGACGGATTCCGATGTCTTTGACCAGGTTCTGTCGACAAATCTCACCGGATGCTGGAACGTGCTGAAAACCGTCGTACCCTTCATGGAACGGGGGAGTTCCATTGTCAATGTCTCTTCGCTGGCAGGACTTGTTGGCACCTTTGGATACACAGCGTACAGTGCGTCCAAATTTGCGCTGGTAGGCTTGAGCGAAGCGCTCAGGAGCGAGCTGGTACACCGGGGAATCAGAGTGCATGTGCTCTGTCCCCCCGATACCGATACGCCGATGCTTGAAGAGGAGAATCGAACAAAACCCCCCGAAACCCGGGCGCTGAGCGGAAGCGCTGGGGTGATGAGTGCTGAGGCAGTAGCCGCAGCGATGTTCCGGGGCATGCGCAGGGGACATTTTATGATTGTACCTGGCATGCAGGGTGCGATGGTGTATCTGTTGAAGCGACTGCTGCCCGGATTAGTATATCGGGTAGCGGACTCGATCGTACGCAAAAGTACTGTGGAAAACACGTAAGGAAGAAGAGTAATGAAGGATAAGCCAATTTTTGCCAAAACAGCGCAGTTCCAGGATGCCAGGATGGCCCGTGCAGCCGGATGGTATCCCTATTTCAAGCCGATCCAGCGGAGCCAGGGCTCCAAAGTATATATCGAAGACCGGGCACTGCTCATGATGGGATCAAACAACTACCTCGGCCTGGCAAATGACCCTCGGCTCAAGGAAGCTGCTGAAGAGGTGGTGGAACGCTACGGAACGAGCTGTTCAGGATCACGGTTCATGAACGGAACGCTGGACCTTCATGTGGAGTTCGAGGAGGAACTTGCCGAGTTTGTCGGGCGTGAATCGGCAGTATGTTTTTCCACGGGCTACCAGACAAACCTGGGAGCCCTTTCCGCGCTCCTGGGAAGGGGCGATCATGTAATATGCGATAAGTTCAACCATGCATCTATCTTTGACGGCATATTCCTGGCTGACGGAACTAAGAAACAGGTGACTCTGCATCGGTACAAGCACAACAGCATGAAGGACCTTGAGCGGGTGCTCTCATGTATATCTCCGGAAGCACCCAAGCTGATAGTCATTGACGGAGTCTTTTCAATGGAGGGAGACATAGCGCTGCTCCCGGAAATCAGGGCTCTGGCTGAAGCGTATGATGCGGGAGTATACATTGATGAAGCCCATGCGTTGGGGGTAATCGGTGAATCCGGCAGGGGGACCTGCGAGTACTACGGCGGGGGAGAGGAGCTGGCAGATGTGCTCATGTGCACCTTTTCGAAATCCTTCGGGTCCATAGGGGGCTTTGTCGCGGGGAGCGAGGAGCTGATTGACTACATACGCCATCATGCCCGCTCACTCATATTCAGCGCATCCATGCCTCCGGCAAATATTGCCGCAGCCAGGAAAGCGCTGGAGATCATGTTGATTGAACCGGAGCGGATCACCCGTCTCCAGGACATAGCAAAGCGGATGCTTAGCGAGTTCAGGGCAATGGGATTTGATGTGGGGACGTCCCAGACCCCTATTATGCCCATTGTCATCGGTGACAACCAGCTGACCTTCCAACTGTGGAAGGCCCTCTACGACCGCGGAATTTACGTGAATCCGGTCATCAGCCCTGCTGTACCCCCGAAACGATCGCTGCTTCGCGTATCCTTCATGGCGGTCCATACGGACTCGGAACTTGACCAGTTTGCCCAGGTAACCAGGGAGGAGGCGGGCAAGCTCGGCATCATATAAGCGTATGCAGCGTTTCCACCATGCGAACAGTCATCCGTGCGGCTGTCGCGAGGGTGCCGATATTCAGCTGGTTAACTGTATCCATTGGGGTATGGGTGACTGTCATTACTTCCTCCAGCATCTCTGATGTCATAGCAGCAGCCGGACACCCGTGCTGAATGAACAGGCTGTGGTCTGATTCGTACCAGGGCGCTCCCAGGACGCAGTCGGGTTCACTGCGGACAAGTTCTGCCAAGGCAGCGCTGAGATGCTCATCGCACTGGTAGCATGTGCAGGCAGTTCTGCCTGCACGGTATCCCGCACCGTCAATATTGACGGCCAGGGCTACTGAAGAAAACCGTTCCCTGTTTTGGGCCACATAGAGCTGCTCACCCGGATTAGAGTAGTAATCTTCTCCATTGAAGAGCACGAACTCCAGGTTGAACGGACCGCGGTACTCCCTCAGCAGCGCTGCTGAAGCCAGTACGACTGAAACTCCCGCTGCATTGTCCAAAGCGCCCGGTGATCCGCGATGGGTGTCGATATGGGCGCAGATGACGATGCGCTCTGCAGCTCCGGTATCCTTCAATGCGATGCAGTTGGCACCCTCCGATGAAGCTGATCGGGTACGCACTATCAGTTCTGCCCGTGCAGGTGTGCGGCTCAGCAGCGCTTCTGCGTGCTCTTCACATACTGTCACCGATGGAAAGGTGAGATCGCCGTCTTCAAAGACCGTAACCGGCTTAGCTGAGGAGGTTACGGCAATGACCGCCTGCGGTTCAAGTGCTTCCAGCAGTGAGATGATTTCCCGGTGCTCATCAGGGTTGTAGAAGGGAAAGTTCTTCGGCATCAGGGGTTCCCGGGTCAATTCGCCGCTGACTGCAATTACTGCATTCCTGCGGCGAAGTCTCTTGAGCTCACCAAGCGAGGATGCCTTTTCCACTATTCCCGAAGCTTGCCCGGAAGGTGCATAGGGACTGGTCTGTACGGGTACGGCATCTCCTCCGGCGTTGAGGACGGAGCCCAGGTCCTGCCAGTCCATGCAGGGAAACCGGTCGAGTCTCACCTGGTATCCCATCGCATGCAGCTGGTGCCTGCTGTATGCGGCAGCCTGCTGGTTGGCCTTGCTCCCCGTAGGGCGCCCTGAAGCATCCTTGCACAATTCTGCAACTATCTGCGCTATGTATTCAGTGGTCTGCATGGGAGCGAGTGTAGCAGAGAGGGAAGGCTGTGTCATCTGCCCCTGGCCCAGGGGATGCATAGTTTTTCCAGCATGTCGATTACTCGGTAGAGGAAAAATCCAACCAAGCCCAGGATGACGATACCTGAATACATGCTGATGTAGTCAGCCATGATCCAGCTGTTCATGATGAACAGTCCGAGGCCGTAGCTGGCGGCAAAGTTTTCGCTGAAGAACAGGACCGAAAGGGAAATACCCAGGGATATGCGCAAGGATGAGAAGATTCTCGGGAGGATGCCCGGAAGGAGGATCTCCTTGAGGTATGCCCGGGAGGAGAGGTGGAAAGCCTTTGCCAGGTCCGTGAATCCTGCAGAGAGCTCGTTTACCCCGTCCCGTACGGAAATTGCCATGGGGAAGCATATGATGACTGCAATAAGGATAATCTTTGCGGCATCGCCGATGCCAAAGAGCACCATGAACACGGGAAGGAAGGCAATCTTGGGGACAGGGTATCCCATGTACAGCAGGGGATTGATCACGTCTCCCAGGGCCGGTTTGCTTCCTGCGGCAATCCCCAAGGGAACGGCTGCTGCTATCGCAAGGAGCATGCCCATGACTGCCCGGTAGAGACTCAGCACTGTGTGGAGGTAGATTGGTCTCCTTGCAGCTTCCTCAATGATGCGGGTGCCTACCAGGTGGGGGTAGGGTACGATTGGGGATCTGACGAGGAGGGCGGCTGCATACCAAAGGAGGATTATAAGGATAAGTCCCTTGACGGTGCCGCTTCGATTCATGTGCTGCCTCCCATGATGCTGGAGAGGGTGCGGCGAAGGGATCGTACGATGGTGAAGAAACCTTCCTCCTCGCGCAGATGTTCACGGTCATACCAGGGATTGACTGTTTCGCCAAAGAGACCATTGCTGCCCATTACGAAGATTCTCCGGCCCATGAATACCGCCTCTTCAATACTGTGCGTCACCAGAAGCATGGTGATGTTGTGGGACGCAACGTAAGCCTTAATCTCCTCCTGGAGATTCTCCCGGGTCTGGGCGTCCAGCGCGGCTAGAGGCTCGTCGAGCAAAAGCAGTGCGGGTTTTCTCACGAGCACCCGTGCCAGGGCTCCGCGCTGGCGCTGTCCTCCGCTGAGGGAACCCGGATACTTGTGCATATGAGCGGCAAGCCCGAACCGTTCCAGCAGATGTACGGCACTGGACCGGTATGATGCATCCCGGTCCAGGCCGAGGGTTACATTATGAAGAAGGGTTTTCCAGGGCAGCAGGCGGTCATCCTGAAACATGATGCCGCAGCCGGAAGCCGGTATGGCGAGTTTCAGAGTTCCCGAACTCAGCGGTACCAGTCCGGCTATCGCATAGAGCAGGCTTGTTTTTCCGCATCCGCTGGGGCCGATGATGCTTACCTGTTCACCCTGGTCAAGGGACAGCGATACGCTGCTGAAGGCTTGTTCAGCGGCGTAGGTTACTTCTGCATGTTTTAGGGTGAGCATCAGTAGGCCCTGCCTCAGAGTCCCCGCAGAAACGAGCGGTCCACAAGATCATCGGGATGCACAGGATGCTCCTTGCCGGTAACTGCTTCAGTCCAGGTAATGATCTCCTGGATGAAATTATCTTCCGGAAGCGACGGAGGCGTATAGTGCGGCAGTGTTATACGCGGTGCCGCTTCAGGAGGAAGATTGGGAATTGAATCCATGATCACTCTGCGTGCCAGTTCAGGGTCCTGGATAATCTCGGATACGGCTCTCCGGTATGCCTGGTGGAACCGCATGATTGCATTCCCCCTGCCTTTCAGAGAGGCATCAGTAAAAGCGATGAGGTTCATGCTCTCAGCAGGGTGCTCGAAGATGAGCTTTTCCAATCCCCGAAGTTCCCCAATTGAGGCGAAAGGTTCGGGGAAAATGCCGGAATCAATACGTCCTGCAGCCAGCGCTTCTAGCCGGGCAGGAATTTCATTGATGAATACACGCTCCAGTTCATATTGGGGCTCAAGGAAATAAGACACGAGATAGTTTGTCACGCTAATTTCCATAAGTCCAATGGAGATGCGGGAACCGCTGTCTAAGGGGGAACGTGCAAGCAGGGGGAACAGACCGTCGGTGGAGAGGGTGCCCTTCAGGGCAAAACCGCTGGATACATTGGTTATCAGGGCGACCAGGTCCGTCATGGCGCCGTCAATCTGACCGGTCTGCAGCGCGGTTTGGCGGTTCTGCGCGTTGGTGAAGAGAATGAGTTCAACATCTACGCCATACTCTGTGAATATCCCTTCCTGCAGCGCATAAAAGAACGGAGCTGAATCAACGGCGGGCATCATGCCGACTTTTAAGGTATCCGTGGGTACTCTCTCGGCTCCCCACACACCTGTCAGTACGGCGATCATGATGAGCGCCAATGATATCATACGTTTCATGCAAGGTCCCTCCCAGCGAAACAAGTGTATAATAAACAGGAAAAAGTTGCCAGCAAGCATATAAGAAAAAATAATTGCAGGGAAATCAGATTGTGCAAGAAATAAATTATGTCTTTTTGTGGTTTGACCTTAATGGCAAGGTAGTTTACACTAGGAAACACAAAAAAATATACCAGCTGGGCTCACCAGTATATACAAGGAGGAATCTGCAATGAATCTGACGGCAATGCGTCTTTTGGTGCTTTCCGGAGGCATTTTGGCTCTCATCTATGTAGTCTACCTGATTTTTTCCATACTCAAGGAGGATCAAGGGAGCCGAAAGATGCAGGAGATATCCAGGCACATCAGACTGGGCTCCTTTGCATTCCTAAAGCGGGAGTACATCGGTCTCGCGGTATTTACCATCGTGGTCTCTGTGGCTCTATCGATATTCATCAATCCGCAGCCGTACGTGGGTTTGTCGTACCTAGCTGGCACTTTGTGCTCGACCCTGGCTGGTTGGCTGGGCATGAACATAGCGACTTTAGCAAATGCTCGCACGGCACAGGCCGCGACCAAGAGCTGGGCGCGGGCTCTGAAGATTGCATTTTCAAGCGGTGCGGTCATGGGATTCTGCGTAGTTGGCCTGGGCCTCCTTGGGATATCGATCATCTCGTTCATATGGGAAGAAAGCTTTGTATGGCTGGGATTTGCATTCGGTGCATCATCAGTCTCTCTCTTCCTGCGTGTAGGCGGAGGAATTTTTACCAAAAGTGCCGATGTCGGTGCGGACCTCGTGGGTAAAGTGGAGCGGGGCATCCCTGAAGACGACCCGCGTAACCCGGCTGTTATCGCTGATAATGTCGGCGACAATGTCGGTGACGTGGCAGGAATGGGTTCAGACCTCTTTGAATCATACGTCTCCTCCATAGCAGCGGCAATGCTGCTGGGGGTCACGGTCTTCGACCGCCATATCGGTCAGTTCCTTCCCCTCCTTCTTGCCGCATCGGGAATCCTCGTGTCCATCATCGGTGCGCTGGCTGTCAGGCCCAAGGAACTGAAGGGGGATGACTTTGATGCCCAGGTATCGCAGGCGCATGCGACCATGAACCGGGGTGTGTATGTGAGCAATGTACTGATGATTGTAGTCAGCTTTTTCATTATACGGTGGATGGCAGATGAGATTACCGTGTTTTTTGCCCTCATTACTGGGCTTGCGGCGGGATTTCTCATCTCCCTGTCTACGGCGTACTTCACTTCAGCGGATCATAAGCCCACCAGGACCATCGCCCAGTCGGGTGAGAGCGGATCTGCCGTTCTGATCATCGAGGGGCTTGCTACGGGAATGATGAGCACGGTCATACCGGTGCTTATCGTGATTGCCGCAACAATGATCTCCTTTCTCGTAGCCGGGCTCTACGGCATTGCGATTGCCGCACTGGGCATGCTGATAAACCTGGGAATACTCCTTGCTATGGACTGCTACGGTCCCATCGCGGATAATGCGGCGGGTATAGCAGAGATGGCGGGGCTTGGAAAATCCGTCAGGCAGCGCTGTGAGGCCCTCGACGCGGTGGGAAACACCACTGCCGCGCTGGGAAAGGGTTTCGCCGTCGGTTCAGCTGCCCTTGTTGCCCTGGCATGGCTGGCGACCTACTTTGAGGTATCGGGAATCACTGTTGCAAGCATTACTGATGTTGACGTGATCATGGGCATAATGATCGGAGGTACCCTGACTTTTGTATTCAGCTCGCTGGCGATGAAAAGTGTCGGCCGTGGAGGATTCGAGATCGTAAAAGAAGTGAGACGGCAGTTCAATGAATTACCGGGAATCATGGAGGGGACCGACAAGCCGGACTATGTCGCCTGTGTTGATATCGCCACCAAAAGCGCGCTCAAGTCGATGCTGCTTCCGGGTATCTTAGTAATCGTCGTACCGCTCATTGTCGGATACACCCTCGGACCGAACGCGGTAGCCGGACTGCTCATGGGAGCTCTGCTCACCGGATTCATTATGGCAGTGATGATGGCAAACGCCGGCGGCGCATGGGACAATGCAAAGAAATACATCGAGGCAGGGAATTTTGGTGGGAAGAACAGTGAAGCCCACAAAGCCGCGGTAATCGGTGATACAGTGGGAGATCCCTTCAAGGATACTGCTGGGCCTTCGCTGAATATCCTCATTAAGCTAGTGGGCATGGTGGCCGTTATTTTCGGCCCGACATTCTTTGTACTGCTTGCGCTGTAGCAAGAAGAGCATACAAAAAAAGATGAAGTGTATTAACGCTTCATCTTTTTTTATGCTCTTCTCTTAATGTGTGCTACCCGGCTTCTGCGGCTACTGGTACTTCAGCGCATTTGCCTGGTCTTTGCTGATCACCCGCCAGCATTCATGGGTCCCTGTAGGTGATTTGGTGACTGCAAAAAATCTTCCATTCTTCTCGCGGATCTCATACTGTGTTGCGATGAATTTTGACTTGGATTTTACGTCATAAAAAGATAATTCCTGCATGATGATACCTCTTCTACTCCATGGATTTTTATGCATTAAGTCTACTCGACTCTTGTCCATGTGTCAAATAAAAATAGAGATCATTCTATGGTTTTCCTCCACATATCACCTATACTCTTGCCTGAACCCTGCCAACGGCAGTACACTGGGGATATGAAATCTATCTGTTTTGCGGTTTTAGTTCTCCTATTAGGGTTTACCGCATCTGTAGCAGAGGCTGCTGTGTTCCGGGTTGAGTTTCCTCACTGGCGCGTCACCTACATCGGATATCCGGGATACCGGACTATCAGCGACACTGAGCTTATCATATCACGGGCATGGCCTGCGGAGCCCTTTGCATGGGATGCTCCTGAACCTGCGATCAGCTTCACATTCACTGACAGCAAGCATCCGGACTATGAGTATACCTACGATGCGCACCTTCCCGATGTTCCCGGAGACCGGATGTGGATCATGATCGTACGGCAGCCCGTAATATCCTATCCTTCAGGAGTGACCAGTCTTATGCTAGGAGGCACTTCATACCTTGGAGGCATATCATCATTTCTCATCGGGGCGTCCCACGGCTATGAGGCGGGCATGCTGCAGCTTGCCGCGGCGGGAGGAGCTGTGTTCAGGATGCTCGAACTCAGTGCGGGCGCCATCGAGTCTGAACCATCCGATTACGTACATCTAACGGGTAAGTACTTCAGAGACGGTACGCCGGTTTCAGTCACATCCTGGTCTTCGCTCGGATACTGGGTACATGCTGACGCGTCGCTCTTTTTCTGCGATCATGCCGCACTGCACTTCATGGGCGGGTACATCAGCGAAGCGGTTTTCCGACAGTTTACCTTCAATGCCGGATCGACCCCGCTGGAACAGCAGAAGAAAGGTCCGGTTACGGTAAACGGCTCCCTCCTGGGCGGTCTTGGGGTGCTGATCAGATGGTAGAGATATAACAAGGGGGGAACCGTATCCCCCCCTGCGCATATGAGGTCTGTGCCTAACTGAATGTGTCTATCAGGCCGAAGAGCATGACAACGGCAATAGCAATCGGCACCACGTACTTGATAAGCACGTCATACCAGCTGCCAAGCTGAATTTTTCCTCTGTTGGTGTTTGCTGCTTCCCTGGTCTTATTTGCTGTCCAGACATGTCCTGCAAATACTGCGGTTAGCAGGCCGCCGAGGGGCAGCAGAATGCTTTCCTGCAGGAAATCAAGGAAATCAAAGAACGGCATCCCTGCGATGTTGAAGCTCACAGCCCCGAGGCTGAGGCTGGCGGGTATGCCGAGCAGGAAAATAAGCAGTCCGATGATAACGGATGCCTTGGTCCTGGTCCAGTTGTACTCATCAATGAGCCATGCAACTACGACTTCCAGCAGTGAGATTGCGGAGGTCAGTGCGGCAACGCTTAACAGCAGGAAGAAGACTGCGCCGAAGAGCACTCCCGCCGGCAGCTCTGCAAATACTGCAGGCAAGGTAATGAATGCAAGACCTGCGCCGGCGCCCGGATCGAACCCGAGGGCGAATACTGCGGGGAATATGGCAAATCCGGCTATGATGGCCACTGCGGTATCAAGACCGACGATCCAGGCTGCGTTGTCGGGAACATCATCTTTGTCGCTCAGGTAGCTTCCATAGGTAATCATGCATCCCATGCCGAGGCTGAGGGTGAAGAATGCCTGTCCCACTGCACCTAGGATGGACTGCCATGTGAGATCGCTGAAGTTCGGTCTAAGGTAGAAAGCAATACCGGCACCGGCCCCCGGCAGAGTGATGGACCTTAATACAAGGATGATGAGCAGGACAAACAGCGCAGGCATGAGAATGCGCACTGACCTGCTGATGCCCTTGACTACACCGGCTGCGATTATCCCCAGGGTGACTGCCATAAAAACAGCATGCCACAGGATCGGTGTCCAGGCACTGGAGATGTGCCCGACAAATACGCCGCCGAAATCTGCTCCCGCTCCCAGTGATCCTCCAATGGTCTTGAAGAAATATGATACCGCCCAGCCTGCTACTACCGAGTAGAAGGAGAGTATCACAAACCCTGCTAGGACGCCGAGTGCCCCGACGATCCACCAGGGTGTATTGGGTGCCAGTGCCTTGAACGTTCCAATAGCATTTTTATGCGCCTTTCTCCCCAAAGTGACTTCCGTAACCATCATGGGATACCCGATAATGGCTATAACGATCAGATAGATAATAACAAAGGCGGCTCCTCCATTGGTGCCGACAACGTAGGAAAAACGCCAGATGTTGCCCAGACCCACGGCAGAACCGGCAGCAGCAAGGATGAATGCCACTTTCGATGTCCACAGCTCGCGTGGTGCTTTCATGCTAATCCTCCTTATGTATGGTAATTTTTTGCACTATAGCACAAAATTGTGCATAACGAAATAAAATTTGCATAAATTCATTCAGTTTTTATTTGTGTGACTGCAAGGCGGAGGATGAATGTGCGGTCAATGCTGCACGTTCATGGGGCATAACACGCTTGACCGGCCTGAAGTACGTTTTCGGCGAGTATGCGTGGAGATCGCTGACTCGGGTCATGTAGATGCAGGCGAAACGCTCAACCTGTCCCGCGTAGAAGCTCTCTTCAGATCCTGCACGCAGAATCTGTCCCCAGTAGGGATTGAAGCACTTTACATACTCCCTGATATGAGCAGATATGAGCGTATTAATGCGGTCTATCTTCCGGTAGAGCGAGTCAGGTGAGCTGAAGGGAGCCTGCTTCCCTTCAAGCAGGAGGATGTCAGCTTCGTTGAGCTGCAGTTCCAGCGCTTCCTTCCTGGCCATGAGCTCATCTATTGTGTTCTGTATCGGCTGGGATCTGGTGATGCCCTCCATCTCCCGATCAAGGTCTCCGAGTACGAGGGCGGTGCGCCAGTTGCACTGCTTCTTGATGGAGACCACATCCCCGTAGATATGATCGCCCAGGTAGAGAATTTCGTTTCCCTTAAGCCTGAGGTCACGCTCCAGAGCGTGGAAGCTGCCTCCCTGGAAGATTCCCCGGGTAACCGGTCTGTCATGGTTTTTCATGAGGCCTGTATCCGGGTCTATGGACAGAAACCTCGTGCTTCGCTCAAAGAACAGCGGCTTGTCCGCCAGGGTGATCACCAGGTCAAAAAGTTCTTCCCACCTTCCGCCGGGGGTAAGGAGCGGATTAACGGCATAGTCCAGGAGGGCTTTGGTGTACTCATAGTCGGAGTTGGTGATGAGCATAAG
>SKXS01000151.1 GCA_007128345.1 Spirochaetia bacterium | reverse complement strand
GGTGTATCATGGGCCTCTATGTATCTGTAGGGTTCTGGTTGTCAGGATTTTGCTGAGAGTCTGCAGCATACACGATATGCTTTGGACGGATGCTTATGCCGTCCTTCATGTTAAATACCACGCAGTTGACGGTAATTCTGTCCAGCAGAGCAGCTGTCACGTGGGGATCGTGGAGGAAGGTATCCCATTCGTCAAATCCGAGCTGGGTGGTAATGAGGGTAGTTCCGTAGAAATTCATGCTAAACACTGCGCGAGATTTACGGTTAGATATGTTCCCTTTTTAAACGATCATATCAAATTCCATGCATATCGAAACTCTTTGCCATCACGTCGCATTCGTGGTCCTGTCTGCAGGATGATTCATTCTTGAGGATCGGTATGATTGCTGGTAGAATACAATATGGAGTTACAGAAACATGGCAGATGCAGGTAGCAGCGGCAGCAGGATGGTAATGATCTTTGCCCAGGATGCCTGCAGGGGATGTCTGCGTTGCGAGCTTGCCTGTTCGTTCCACAACTTGGGGCATCATAGTTTTCAGCCTGAAGCTTCCAGCACCAGGGTGTATCGAGACAATGATACTAACCGTATGACCGCGACGGTCGATACCACATGTGATATGTGCGAGCATGAGGACCATATCATGTGCATCCATGCATGTCCTTTTGGTGCAAGGAGTATTGTCCATGTCTGACGACCACTGCCCCTATGGGGGAAGAATTCTCCATGTAGACCTCTCCGTAGGCCGAGTGCACTGTGAAAAGACCCGCAACTACAGCAAACGGTGGATAGGCGGCAGAGCTGTGAATACCTGGATGCTGCTGAACCGGATTGCACCCGGTACGCTGTGGAATGAGCCGGAGAATATCCTGGCTTTCGGCGTAGGCGCCCTGGTGGGTACTTTGGCAAGCGGGGCCTGCAGGATGTCTGTGGATACCCTCAATGTGTATAACAATGCCCTTGGCTCAGCAAATGTGGGTGGTTTTTTTGGCGCAGAACTAAAATTTGCCGGATATGACAACCTAATTATTACAGGAAAAGCAGAAAAGCCTGTCTATCTGCATATTTCTGATTCAAAAGTAGACATATGTGACGCGGCAATTATTTGGGGGAAAGATACGTGGGAAACCGAACGGACGCTCCGTGCTTTTCACGGCGACCAGCGGCTGCGTATCGCCGCCATCGGTCCAGCGGGTGAAAACGGAGTGTATCAGAGCTGCATCATCTGCGACCGTTCAGCAGCTGCAGGCGGATGCGGCTGTGGAGCTGTGATGGGCTCAAAAAATCTCAAGGCCATAGCTGTACGAGGGAAAAAATCCATACCCATCGCCCAGCCTGATGATTTCATCAGGGCGTTAGAACGGGAGATTTCACATATCAGTAAGTGGGAGCATATTACTCAGATACGACGGAAGGGATTCTATGGTGCTTTGGGCGGCAGGGCTGATTCCAAAAGTTGGGAAGAGGGGTACCGTCCGGTACGAAACGGGCAGGATGACTCATGGGACCCTGATAAGATACAACAGATATCAGAGGAGTATTTTCAACGATTCCGAACGGGAACCCGTGCCTGTTTCAGCTGCCCGGTATCCTGTAAACCACTAGTCCGTGTCGACGAAGGTGAGTATACCGTTGAGGGCGAGGGGTGGTGGAATAATTCAGCCAATGCTTTCTGCACTAAGATTGACAGCGTGCGCTTGGATGCGGCCATCTTCGCTCATCAGATGTGCAATCGGCTCGGTCTCGATATCGACAACGCCGGTCAGGCAATTGCATGGGCTTTTGAGTGTTTTGAAAAAGGTATCATCACCAAAGAGGATACAGATGGACTTTCTCTTGAATGGGGAAACCACGACGCCATGATCACTCTTCTAGATCAGATAGCCCGCAGGAAGGGTTTAGGGGAAGTGCTTGCCAGGGGAACAGTTCGCGCGGCGAAAATCCTTGGTGGCGGCAGTGAGTCATTTGCACTCCACGTAAAAAAGCAGGATTCTCTGGACGGTGTACGGATAAACAAAGGGTGGGGATTCGGTGTGGTCCTATCACCGGTGGGAGGGCGTCACCTGCGTGGAAGTTTGGGCGGATTCTGGATGCGGAAGGAAGCGGTGAATTCCTATGACGGCGTTCCGCATGCACTGTGGCACAGCCACAACAAAAAGAATTTGCAGGACTGCCTTGGGCTGTGCTCATACATATACGGGCAGACCATTGATGACTGGGTATCCCTTTTCCAAGCAGCTTCCGGTTCAAAGTGCACCGCAGAGCAGTTGCTGATCATCGGAGTCAGAGAGGCAAACCTGGAAAAAGCCTTTAACACCCTTCACGGTAACTTCACCCGTAGGGATGACTACCCTTGCAGGCGCTACTACCATGAACCGGTTAAATCCGGGCGGTTTCGCGGTGAGCGCATTGACCATGTAATGTGGGAACAGATGCTCGATGGGTACTATGGTCTCTACGGATGGGATATTGAGACGGGCCTGCAGACCCGTGAAGGGCTGTGCAGTATCGAAATGGAGGATGTGGCAGACCTGCTTGGTCAATACTGCAGGCTCATAGAGAACCGCAGATGAGGTTAGTACCTTTTTTCATCGCTCCCAGACACCCCTGCTGTGCACATTAAGTCTTGAAAGAACACTGTGCTTAATGGATAGATGCTCCCTATGATACAAGACACTCAGCCAGTTCCAACGCATCCGCCGGCCAGAAACAATCAGGTCTGGGTTGATGTACCCCTGGCCTACCCTCTTCAGGACGGCAGCTCAACACTGCGTTGACCCATTGCTGCGGTACAGCTTCAAGCCCATATACTGCCCCAAGAAGTGAACCGCATATCGCTGCGTTTGTATCAGTATCGCCTCCTCGCATTACCGTGTCCACAACTCCTTCTTCTAAGGTTTTTGCATGGAGCAGCTGCCAGAGAGCATTGTGGAATGCAATCAATACCCATCCCTGAAACTTCACGTAGTCCTTTGGAGGATCCTGAGCCGCAAGCTTTACTGCTTCAAGGAGTGATTGTTCAATATCAATATCTGCTGTCCAAGTTACGATGTTCTCATATAATTTCTCAGGTTGAGGTCCTGTTTTCACCGCATGCGCTATTGCCATGACGAACAAGGCATTTGTTTGGAGGCATACCCGATTAGGATGGGTGATTTCTGCATCCTCCATAGCCCATTGTGCGACTTGTTCCAAAGGATAGTTTGATCCGAATATTCCCAACGGGCTGATGCGCATCAATGCACCATTCGCCTGACTGTCATGATTGTGCATATCACTAAGCCCGGAGGCTATGGTATTGCCGCAGTCAAAAGGTGAAGAGTTCAACCAATAGAGGTATGCTTCCCGAGCTGAATCCTGATTATAGGTTTTCTTTTCCACAAGCATACGGGCAAGCAGCAGCGCCATCTCTGAATCATCTGTGGGTTGACCTGCAAGAGTATTCCAAGTACCGCCGTTTTTAAGCTCTCTTACTCCATTAGGATACATGGATGCAATAGCCTCATGTGTTTGGAACTCAACCAGACTGCCGAGAGCATCGCCTGCCAGCTGGCCGAGAAGGCATCCTTGTGCACGACTCAGAATACTTTCCTTCATACTTTTCGATACCTTTCAATCTTTGCATAGAGTAACCTAGCATCAGCGCTCGAACTCATCGAAGAACTCCTCCTGCATTTCCTCATACATAGGATTTTCAGGATCCTGATCATCAAATAAGTATGTTTTCTCTTGTGTTTCCTTATGTCTTTCATTTAGGAAGGCATCTGTATCTGGAGGATTTGCCTTGGCAACAAGAGCAACGATAATAATGAAAACAATAATAACAACTACCCATATCACGTGTATACTTCCTCTACTCCACCAGCCAAGTATTTGGATATTACCAGACACTCAATCATCATTGTCCATTTTCTCCACCATTTTTTGTAGAATCAAATCTCATAGAGAAGATAATAATACATACTTAAGTATAGGATGGTATCAATGATCACACAATGTTACGGGTATTATAATATTGGTTTATTCCTTCCAAGCTTTATCAAATTTGCTATGACAGCATTACATGACAATGTCAGACAAAATACTATACAGGGAGGCAATTTCAAAATTCCCGAGTTCAGCATCCGGTGTGTCAGGAAATGGATGATTTTTGATTACTT
>SKXS01000121.1 GCA_007128345.1 Spirochaetia bacterium | reverse complement strand
TCAATGTTCTCAGCACTCTTTGTCTCGCGGTTAATATTCGATTACCTCGTTGAGCAGCGGAAAGTGAAGACACTGCGCATCAGTTGGAGGGCGTAATGAAACAGATAGTCAAATTCAGCAAAGTTAGATTTTACGCTATTGCGCTTACTGTCTTACTGATCGTGTCCGGGCTCATTACCACCGTCCTCCACGACGGGTTCAACTTTGGTATCGATTTCCAGGCAGGTCTCAGCCAGAGAATACAGATTGCTCCTGTCGCGCTCTCGCTCACCTATGAGGGAGCAGATTCAGTAGTAGTGAATGTATCCGCAGGAGTTGTCCGGGTTGAACTTCGGGATCAGGACGGTATGCAGACGTTGAGTTTTCCTCCCGCAGAGTATGCGACTGTACGTGATCTTGCACAAGGACTAGAGCGTATTTCTGGGGTGAAGGCCGATGTGGTCGGAAATCCTCAGGCTGCATCAGCTGATATAGTCACCGGACTCGGGCTGCCGTATGTGCTCAGCGAAGAACCGGTCTACTTGAATACTGCACATACTGATGCACAGAACTACATAGAAATCCAGCAGTTCCGTGAAGCTGTCGAGCAATTGGGCAGCGTGCAGGTACAGGTGGTGGGTAATCCTGTGCAGCAGGAATTCCTCCTGCGGGTCCAGGATGAGGAAGGCGGACGAAAGGACGTCCTGGAAGCGCAGATAACCACTCTGGTAGAAGGTGCTTTCGGCGAGCATACGGTGGTGCTCAAGCAGTCAGATTATGTCGGCCCCAGATTCTCTGAGGCCTTGGCACGGCAGTCCATATTCCTGACTGTAGTTGCTCTGCTGCTAATCCTCCTGTACGTCTGGTTCAGGTTCAAGCTCGGCTTTGCTGTTGCCTCGATATCGGCACTGGCTCATGATATTCTCTTTATGATTGCATTTATCGGGGCGTTCCAGATCGAGATCAATACGGCAACTATAGCTGCTGTGCTTACTATCATAGGATACTCCTTAAATGATACTATCGTTGTCTTTGACCGGATCAGGGAAAATACGGAAATAATGAAGGAGCGCTCTTTCCGGACCATCATCGATGCAAGTATTACCCAATCGCTGAGCAGGACACTCATCACTTCGCTCACCACCTTGATAGCAGTGACCGCACTGTTTATCTTCGGTACCGGGCTCATTAGAGATTTCTCGCTTAACCTGATCGTGGGTGTAGTTGTTGGCACCTATTCATCAATATTCGTTGCCTCTCCAGTGCTTTTGGAATGGGTGCAGCATAAGAAGAAGAGGCTGGCAAAGCGGCTGGGGAAGAAATATGACCCTGCTCGTGGAGAGATCCTCGAAACAGCTCCTGCAGGAAACAGCGGTGCTTCCAGACGCATAGAAGCCCCACAGGAAACTGCGAAGCAGCAGCAGCAAACCAGAAAGGAAGTGAAGATAGAACAGGTGGACCGAAAGCTCAAGGGAAAGCGGCAGAAATCGAAGAAAAAGAAGTAGCAGTTAAGGTTTACTAAGCCAATCCATGCAGCCGGTCCTGATCAATGAGACCGGCTGCAATGCGTTTGGACACTGAGAATCCAGTTATGTATGCGGGGATCAGCCTTGTCCGTTTGATGAATCTGGAACCAGCACTCAGTTGCATGGTATACTGATAAAACTGAACTCCAGAAGTATTTCTTTCCCTGCACATATCAGTACGGTATCAAGCGCTTTTTTTTAGCTGATCCATGCCATGTGGGGAGTGAACAGATAATGCAGTGATGTGAGGACTGTATGATCGGGCGCCTCACGGGATAGAAACTGGAAGGTCAGCTTAAGTTCACAGCTGGCTGTAAGGAGAGTACCATGGACATAGTTCTCTCGACTGTCATGGGGTTTTGCACCGGAGTAAGGAAAGCAGTGACACTCCTTGAGAGGGCCCTTGAGGAAGGTTCTCGGCTGAACCTTCCTGTGTACACCATCGGACCTCTCATCCATAATGAGCAGTACCTTGAATCGGTGGAAAAGCGAGGAGTACGGATCATTGCTTCACCTCAGGAAGCTGAACCCGGCATCGCAGTAGTCCGGGCACATGGAATACCTCCGTCCCTCCATGAGTCATTTATACGATCCGGGTTTATGCTCTACGACGGAACCTGCAGCCGGGTTATGCGGTCCCAGCGTCTCGTGGAAAAATATACGCAAAGGGGATGGACTGTGCTCATTGCGGGCAATAGAGATCATGGTGAAGTGCAGTCCATCATCGGATATGCGGAGAAACCGGAATTGGTGCATGTCCTGGATTCACCTGAAGAACTCTCGCACATACACACGGGAGCCGAAGTTCTTCTGCTGGCTCAGACGACCTTTCCGCACTATCGCTACAGTGAAATCAGACAGGAGCTGAGAACGTATTTGGAAGAACTAGGTATTTCCATCCTTGAAGTGGTTGATTCTATATGTCCGGCTACCAAACTCCGGCAGGATGCACTAAGCGATCTTCTTACACGGGTTGACGGAGTGGTCATAGTGGGAGGCAAAGGCAGTGCAAATACGCGGGTCCTCTACGAACGGGCAGTGCAGAAGGGGTTCAAGGCCTGGCACATCAGCAGTTCGAGTGAGGTGACCGATGCGATGCGTGAGATCTCACGCATAGGTATTACCGCGGGTGCATCAACACCTGAATGGGTCATTGATGAGGTCGTTGAACTGCTTCAATCGGAGGTTCGTCGTGGAAATGCATGACACGGTAAGACTTGATGTAATTCGTTCCAAGCAGGGGTTTATCTGCGACATGGACGGGGTGATCTATCATGGGAACAGGCTGCTGGAGGGAGTAAAGGAATTTATAGACTGGCTTCATGCTGAAAAGAAAGACTATCTTTTTCTTACAAACTCAAGCGAGCGTTCTCCCCTGGAACTCCAGCAGAAACTTAAACGGCTGGGGCTGATTATCGACAAGGAGCATTTCTACACATCAGCGCAGGCCACTGCGGCATTCCTGGCAAGCCAGCATCCTGAAGGTTCCGCATATGTGATAGGTGAACCGGGCCTGATTCATGCGCTCTATGAAGCAGGCTACAGTATGAATGAAGTAAATCCGGATTACGTGGTAGTCGGGGAATCAAAAAACTACAATCTCGATACAGTAACACGGGCTGTTAACTTGGTGCTCAAAGGAGCAAAACTTATCGGGACCAATCCTGACCTGACTGGTAACATTGAACACGGGATCATGCCTGCTACCGGTGCGCTCATTTCTCCCATTTCCCTGGCAACTCAGCGGGAACCCTACTTTGTGGGAAAACCCAATCCTTTGATGATGCGTCATGCAATGAAACGGCTTGGGACGAGCGTGGATGAAACTGTGATAATCGGTGACCGCATGGACACTGACATCATAGCGGGAATAGAGAGCGGTATAGATACAGTGCTGGTACTTTCCGGTGTAACGGACATCCAGCGAATGAAGGCATTTGCCTATGCGCCCACCGTCTGTCTCGAGGGAGTCCATGAAATACCCGGCGATGCTACATAGCGGTAAAGAGCTTCCTGTCCAATAAGGCCAGCTGGGAAGGACTTGTCTCGCGAATGAGTGACCGTGCAAGCGCCGTCATGGGATCGATCAGCGGGATGCCCAGGTAGGAGTTCACCGGAAAAATCAGGGGGAGCTCTGTGCATCCGAGGATAATCACTTCAGCTCCCTGTTCTATGAGCATCTGGCAGAACCCGTCAAAATCAAGCCGAACCCGCTCAGAAGCTTTGCTCAGTGCCTTAATTCCCCATGTCGGGTGATAGATGTTTGTGTGAAGCCGGTCCTGCAGCTCCTCGGCGACTTCAATGCACTGCATGCCCGATGCTTCCAGGAGGTTGTGCCAGACTCTGCTCATCCTGGTCCCCGTAGTAGAAAGCAGACCAACTCTTCTAATGCCTGGAACAGCTTCAGCAATGAACATACCCGTCTCTTCAAGCATATTGAGAATACCCAATTCAGGGCACGTACGTACGAGCTGTTGGGTAAAAGGGGCGAATATCTCTTGAGCGTGAAAAGTGTTGCATGGAATGCCCACTGCCGCCCGTTTGGCAAGCGCCTGCACGGTCCGGTATGCCTGCTCAACAACCTCAGCCATGGCAGTTCCAGGATTTATCATATCTTGAGGATTCAGAAGATAGTCTGTGCGGTCTGCTATTCTGGAAGCGTATGACAGG
>SKXS01000255.1 GCA_007128345.1 Spirochaetia bacterium | reverse complement strand
GGTTGCATATTTACAAGAAATATGTAGGCAGGTTTGCCTGTTCTATGGAAATGCAAGGTGTATCATTAACAATGATGAAGCTGGATGATGAATTGAAGGAACTGATGGATGCCGCAGTTGATACTCCGATACTAAATTCACTTTCACAATAGGATATACTATGAGCAGTACATGTAAATCTTCAGATATTGTGACCCTGATACGCGGGCTTTGTGAATCCTTGATAATGAGTCAAGAAGAATTCTGTTCCCTGGATGCCAAGGCAGGAGATGGAGATCTGGGAATCACCATTACCTACGGATGTCGCGCGGTCATCAGGTATATTGACGGTTTCGGAGATTCTTTTCCTCCGATAGGCAAGTTTTTTGAATCTTGCGGGGAACATTTTGAGGAGAATACCGGATCTACCTTTTCAACGGTAGCTGCAGAAATGTTTTACAGCGCTGGAGAATCGGCAGGAAGCAAAGAGGAACTTACTGCTGAAGATGCTGCAAAGCTATTCAATGCAATGGCAGATGGAGTAGCTAAGCGTGGAAAAGTAACTTTAGGTGATAAAACGATCTATGATGCTTTAAAACCTTCAGCTGATGCATTTCACCGAAGCGTTGAGAAGGGTCACAGTTTTACGGATGCCATGGAAGAAGCACGAACCGCAGCAGAAACAGGGATGGAATCAACCAAGGGTATGAAAGCCAAAATTGGCCGTGCAAGCTGGATGGGTGATAAAGTGATCAAGGAGGTTGATGCAGGTTCTGTTGTCTGGGTACGGGTCATGGAGTATATTACAGAGCATTCCCGGCAGGTTTAATACATTCATTCTGCCGGGTTATGTATTATAACCCATGTTCTTTTACGGTAACGTGTTGTATAATGAATATAAGCACATATCAATCACATCCTGTCTCTTTTAAAGGGAAGGGGTGACTTTGCATTGATGTGCGTGATAGCATTCCGTAGTGTATGGCGGATCAAAAAAAACTATTGAGGTAGATAAAACATGTTTAACATTGAGAAAATTGCCAGACCGTGCATAACTCAGGGGCATACCTATGTTCCTGGAAAACCGATTGAGGAAGTGGAAAAGGAGTACGGGATAACCAATATTGCAAAGCTTGCTTCCAATGAAAATCCCTTTGGGGCGTCAAAAATGGCATTGGAGGCAATGATAGAGGAGATGCGCACACGTATTCATCTTTATCCTGAGAGCTCGTGCACGCTCCTGCGTGAAAAACTTGCAGATCTCTTTGGTCTGAATCCATGGAACTTCTTTATAGATAACGGCCTTGACGGTGTCATCACTATGATCGGCCTTACATTTTTACTCCCGGATGATGAGGTTATTACGTCAGATCTCACATTTCCCGCATATCGCAATATTACCCAGAAGATGGGAGCGAAATATATCAGCATCCCCTCCAAGGATGACTTCAGTTGTGATATTGATGGGATTATTCAGGCTGTCACACCCAACACGAAGATTGTGTTTATCTGCAATCCAAATAATCCGACCGGCACGATCATCGGCAAAGATGCATTTGCCCGGCTCATGAATGCCGTGCCCGATACAGCACTGGTAGTTTCTGATGAAGCATACTTCGAGTTTGTCCAATCCACTGACTACCCGGATACGATCCCGTATATAGCAACATATCCTAACCTGATGGTTCTGCGGACATTTTCCAAGCTCATGGGTATAGCAGGAATACGAGTCGGGTATGCGGTAGCTGATGAGTCAATAGTCAAAATGATGATGAAGGCACGAGAACCCTTTCCGGTAAACAGAGCAGCTCAAGCTGGAGCACTGGCTTCTCTGGAAGACAAAGCATTCTTTTCGAAAGTGCTGGAGCATACCAAGGCTGAAAAGGAGTTTCTTAGGGAGAAACTGACGCAGTTCGGCTTCTCAGTTGCTGAGAGCCATACGAATTTTCTCTTCGTCAGATTGAACAGGCCTGCAGAAAATCTCTATGAGAAGATGCTTGCTGAAGGCATCATAGTCAGGCCTTTCTCATATTCCGAAGAGGATTTTTTCAGGATTACCATTGGCACAACGGAGGAGAACAGGAAGCTTCTCAGTGTTTTTGCAAAACTACTTAGATAGTGGAGAATAGATATGAAGAAGAAATTACTGCTGGGAAATGCGGCAGCTGCAGAAGGTGCACTGGAGAGTCAAGTGGAGGTAGTGGCAGGATATCCTGGAACGCCGTCCAGTGAACTGATTCAGTACCTGAGCGAACGGGTCCGCGAAGAGGGGCTGCCTACCTATGTTGAATGGAGCGTGAATGAAAAGGTGGCAATTGATGTGGGTACAGCTGCCGCATGGGGTGGAAAGCGCACGATGATCACCATGAAGATGGCTGGATTGAACCTTGCTTCGGATACATTGGTCAATATTGCATACAAAGGAGTCAAGGGAGGCTTTGTGATATATGTGGCTGATGATCCGGGTACCCACGCGGGATGCACCGAGGAGGACTCACGGTACTATTCCTTCCTTACCCATGTGCCTGTCCTGGATGCGGCAGACCCAGCTGATCTCAAGGAGAAGATTCACTTTGCCTTCAAGGCGTCGGAGGAATTGCATATTCCCATAATTGTCCGGACTACCACCAATGTCGCCCATACCATGGGAGTGGTGGAACTAGGTACACTAACGGCGGGCGAACGGGAATTCAGTTTTACAAAAGATCTTTCGGTCTATACAACGATACTTGCAAAGAGAGAACAGCAGCATCGGGCTTTACTGGATGCGATGTATGCCTTCGGTAAGCTCTTGGATTCTGAAGGGGGAAATCCCTTGACAATCCGCGGTCCTCTGGCGGTGGCAGCCTCAGGAGTTTCCTGGACCTATCTGCAGGAAGCTATGGCCTTCGCTGATGTGGAACTCACCACATTGAGGATTGACTGCGAGAATCCCTTCCCGAAGCAGAAAGCAGAGCAGATGATTTCCCACGCACAGAAAATTCTGGTTCTAGAGGAACAGGAGCCCATAGTTGAAAACCAGATTAAGCAGGTTATGGCTGAATGCGGAATTGTCAAGCCGATTCTTGGGAAGGAAGACGATACACTTCCTAGAGTCGGGGAGTACACCTATGAACTGGTGGCATCAGCTCTCGAGAAACTCACCGGATCATCATTCACCGCAGCAGAGAGGGAGGAAAATGAAAGCCAGATACCTGAGGTGGAGAACCGCAACCTGACCTTCTGTGTCGGATGCCAGCATAGATCTACTTATTTCACCATCGCCAAGGCAGTACGAAAAGCAGGGTACTCAAGCAATGATGTTATCATCACCGGTGATATTGGATGCACCTCCCTTGGAGTATTCAAGCCTCTGGAGACCATATGGACCGAGGTTACCATGGGAGCCAGCATCGGGCTTGCCCACGGATTCAAGGTTGCAGGTAATCCGAAACCTGTTATTGCGACTTTAGGAGACTCCACCTTTTTCCACGCAGGGCTTCCGCCGCTCATCAATGCGGTGCAGCATGGTGTCGATATGACCGTTGTGATATTCGATAACCGATGGACCGCAATGACCGGGTT
Source organism: Spirochaetia bacterium (assembly GCA_007128345.1). Lineage (GTDB taxonomy): Bacteria > Spirochaetota > Spirochaetia > PWKH01 > PWKH01 > SKXS01. Next base: position 653 of record SKXS01000255.1, on the reverse strand, counting down.
CCAGCCGAACCCAAATACCGGATTGAATGCGCTGCAGGAACCAGCAAAGAAAATCAATATCCGCAAGGTGGTTGAAGGATTGGGGATTTCCTGTGAGATTATCAAGCCTGACAGCATCACCGAATCGGTAGAAATCGTTGCGGCTGCAATTAAGAAGCCAGGAGTGAATGTAATAATCGCTGAGGAGGAATGTGCTCTCCAGAGGCTGCGGTCAGAAGGGAAGAAAAAGCCCTACTACGTGGATGCTCAGACGTGCAGGAACTGCCACGTGTGCATAAACACCTTCGCCTGCCCGGCTATCTCTGCAGGTGACGAACATGCGGTTATATCAAGAGGTGTATGTATTGGCTGTGGTGCCTGTGCGCATGTGTGTCCATTTGGTGCGATTTTGGCAGTACGAGATGAAGAGGAGGCGGGGATATGAGATATGATCTGTTGTTGTGCGGAGTCGGCGGGCAGGGCATAATCACACTCTCGGAAATTGTAGCTACTGCTGCAGTGAGCAACGGGCACAAGACAATTGTTACCCAGAGCAGGGGACTAGCCCAGCGTGGTGGAGCTGTCCGGGCTCACATCAGGATAGGTGATGTCTATGCCCCACTCATGCCCAAAAAGGCAGCTCACTGTATGATTTCACTGGAACTCAGTGAGTC
>SKXS01000154.1 GCA_007128345.1 Spirochaetia bacterium | reverse complement strand
GTGTACCCGTGTGTAGACGGGAACGCCGTCTCAAGAATATCTGCTACATGACCGATATCTTTCCCTGGAAACGAAGCCGCCAGGAGGTTCTGGGTGCGCTGCTCAAGCCGCACCTGCCAGGGACCTTTCTTGGAAGCTCCGTACGGGAGGGTATTGCAGTCAGCCAGATATACCCGTTTGGTGATTCCCATCTCCCTGAGCACCTTAGCCCAGGTGAGGCACGCTCCTCCCTTGCCGAGCTGCACCACTACCTGTCCCTCTTCAAGATGGGGAGCAGCATGGCGCGCGAAGGTTTCGCATACAAAGTAGGGAATCGGCACGAGCACCAGCTGGGCTCCCTTGAGGGCTTGCGCAATGTCGGTGGTGGCGCAGGCCACTTTCCCGAACATACCGGTGGGCTTTGAATCGATGTCCAGCACCTCAATCCCTCCGTGTTCCTTGACCCCGGCCACCTCCTCGGGGATGAGTGAGAAGAGGGCTGTCTCGTATCCCTGGTGCGCCATGTCGGCGGCGCACATGAAACCGCCGTTGCCTGCTCCAAGCACGGCGACCTTGGTTACCTTACTCATGATCTTCCTCCTGCCTGACTCCTCAGCTCTGAGGTCTGCTCATGGTTCACTTGGAAGTCGTCACCCTCGATAACCACTCCGTAGATCTTTCTGGCGCTTGAAAGCGACACAAGGCCGTTCTTGACGTCCATACGGACCATCTCCACATCCCGTTCTTTTGGGTCCCCCCAACCTCCGCCTCCGGAGGGGTAAGATGTGTAGACATCGTTCTGCTTGAGCTGCAGAGCTTCTTTTGCTTTCAGTTCCCGCTGTTCAGGGGTCCCTTCGTTGATGAACGCGAGGTTCACCGAACCCGGTTTTCCCCCGAAGAGTCCGTAGGGAGGAAACACCTTCCCGTCTCCGAACATTACGAGGTTCGGAGACTCATCGTAGAGTTTTATGCGGTACTTAGCACCGCACCCACCCCTGAACTTGCCTGCTCCGCATGAATCAGGGGTGAATTCATTGAACTCAGTTATGTGCGGGTAGTCGGATTCATTGGTTTCAATGTTGGGGGCTATCAGTCCGCCTAAGTCTATTCCGTCACCGATGTAGTGCCGGCCGTCCATACCGGACATGCCTCCGGCTCCGCCAAATCCATTGAACCCGAACATGACGAAGAAGTTCTCGCTTCTCGGATCAATCCCGCTGATAACCGGGCCGTTCCACCGGTTCCATCCCGCGGGAACCCGTTCGGGGACCACTTTGGAGAGGGCCATCCAGCACGCTTCCAGGATTGCGCATGCAGTATCCAGGGTGCATGAGCACACCGGTGCCGGAAACAGGGGATTCACGACGGACCCTTCGGGCGCATGTATGGCAATAGGCCGGTAGGCTCCTTCATTGTGGGGAATGTCAGGAGTGGTTACCGTAGTAAGGAACGACACGTATACACAGGTTGCGGTGTTGGCGATAGGCGAGTTGACAAAACCCGTCACCTGGGGATCAGATCCGGTAAAGTCGACGGAAGCTTCATCGCCGGAGATAGTGATGGCCACCTTGATCCGGATGGGATCATCGGTAAACCCGTCTGAATCGAGGAAGGTCTCCCCTTCGTAAGTTCCGTCGGCAAGCCCTGCAATCTCCTTGCGCATTCGCTGCTCAGCGTACTGGTGAATATCCTCAATCGTCTGGCGGGTCACCTTGGTCCCGTACTTGTCCAGCAGTTCGATGATGCGTTTCTCGGCCACTCGGCAGGAGGCGACCTGAGCTTTCATATCCACCCAGATATCATCGGGCATGCGGGTATTGATGCGGATCATATTCACCACGTCCATGATGGGCTTGTCGTCCCGGTAGATCCTCAGTGACGGAATACGTATCCCTTCATGGAAGAGCTCCGTCGCCTGGGGACAGTAGGAACCGGGTTCCATACCGCCTACATCGCCATGGTGGGCACGGTTGATTGCGATGAACTGCAGCGCTCCATCATAGAAGATCGGCTTCATGATCGTCACGTCAGGCAGGTGGGTCCCCCCAAGATAGGGGTCATTCAGTACAAAGACATCTCCAGGATGGATGTCGTCACCGAAATCCCTTGCAACCGCCTTCACCGCTTCCATGGCGGATGCGGTATGGGAAGGCACCCCGTCAATCTGGGCGACAATACGATTGTTCCAGTCGCAGATGGCGCACGAGAAGTCGTGCACCTCCGCAAATATCGGGGAGATGGAGGTGTTGATCATGGTGATTCCCATCTCCTCGTTGATGGTAAGCAGCCGGTTGTATATTACCGATAGAGTGATCGGGTCCTTTACGCCTTCAAACTCCTTTCTCTTTTTCACGTGTTTCGCACTCATTTGGCCACCTCCATGATGATATTCTCATACTCGTCTACCCGAAGCTCCCACCCGGGGTGGACCACTACGGTGGTGATGCGCTCTTCCACTACCACAGGACCGGCAGCGCTGAATCCCGGATGGAGAAAGTCACGGTTGTATACCTTCACTTCCTCAATACCCTTGGTCCCATCAGGATGCTCAAAGTAGACCTGCCGGGTGCCCTTCAGGGCGCTTGTCTCACCTGTCTTCGCCTCGCTCCTGCCCAGCTTGGTCTTGTCGACCATGCCTACGGCGGTTATCCGGAGGTTCATGATCTCAATCGGGGTCTCCGGCGTTGAGTAGGTGTAGTATTTCTCATGGGCACGATGGAAAATGTCGGCAATTTCATCAATGTGCCGCTCTTCAATGGTGCACTCATGGGGAATTTCCACGGTCACCTCATGGTGCTGACCGACGTACCGCACGTCCAGGAAGCGCAGCAGCTTCGTCCGCTGCTCCTTGACTCCCTCCTGGAGGAGTTCCTCCAGGGCCTGAGCCTCAACCTCAGCTATGACCCGGTTGAACTCATCAAGGTCTATTCCGGGTATGGTGGCATTGAAGGTCTTTACATTGTCAAGCCGAATGTCCGACTCAAGCATCCCCAATGCGCAGAACACGGAAGCCGCCTTAGGTACGATGACCTTTGAGGAACCGAGTTCCTCGGCGATCTTGCACGCGTGAATGGAGCACGCCCCGCCCGCACTGACAAGCATGTATTCCCTGGGGTCATGGCCCCGCTGGACCGATACCACCTTGGCGGCATCTGCCATATTCTGATTGATAATGGAGAATATGCCGTAAGCGGCCTCCTCCGTCCCCATGCCGAGGGGCTCGGCTATCTGTTCGGTGACGGCATTCCTGGCACCCTCAAGGTCCACGTCCATCTCGCCTCCCAGGAAGTAGTCCTTATTCAGGTATCCCAGTACAAGGTTGGCATCGGTCACCGTTGGGTTTGTCCCGCCCAGGCGGTAGCACACGGGACCGGGATCGGAACCGGCAGATGCAGGTCCCACTTTCAGCATCCCTCCCCGATCGATCCAGGCAATGGACCCGCCGCCTGCGCCAATGGTATTGATGTCAATCATGGGCTTGGCAACCCGGTATCCCGCAATCTCACCTTCGGTTGAGAGGGTGGCCGAGCCGTTGTTGATGAGGGTTACGTCAAAGGAGGTGCCGCCCATATCCATGAGGATGAGGTTGCCCTCTCCGAGGATCTCGGTGAAATACATCGTTCCCACCGCTCCTGCTGCAGGGCCGGATAGGAGGGTTGCTGAAGCATGCCGGATCGCCGTATCGGCGGTCATAACCCCTCCGTTGGATGCGGTCACATAGAATGCCCGCTTCAGCCCGTCATTGCGCAGTCTCCTCTCCAGATTGGACAGGTAGACTGTAAGTTTCGGTCCTACATATGCATTTGCAGCAGTAGTGGACGACCGTTCATACTCCCTGATCTGGGGCAGCACTTCTGAGGAGATGGAGACGAATGCGTCGGGAAGTTCCTCAGTAACAATTTCCGCAATCCTCTGCTCATGAACAGGGTTGAGGAAGGAAAAGAGGGTGCAGACAGCAACTGCTTCCACCCCTTCCTTGCGGAAATCCCTGCAGATGTCCCTGACGCCCTGCTCATCAAGGGGAGTTATGACATCACCTTTGTAGTCTATGCGCTCCTGCACTCCCCTGCGCAGGTACCTGGGTACCAGGGGCGGAGGCGTGTAGAGCTTCAAATCCCAGATATTCTTTTTGTGTGCCCTGCGCATCTCCAGGGTATCCCGGAATCCTTCAGTGAGAATGATCCCGGTCACTGCCCCAGTGAGGGTCAGCAGGGTGTTGGTAGCCACGGTCGTACC
>SKXS01000282.1 GCA_007128345.1 Spirochaetia bacterium | reverse complement strand
GGTGTGGTGCGGTCAGGAAGGATACGTGCTGACTCATACTCGTCAGAATCTGCTTGTTCCTGGTACAGCAGAATGTAGTCGATATCCAGGAAGAACTGCTGCGGGGTGAAGCTGTCTACAAGATTGCCGCGGTTATCCTCCTTGAGGTTATCCTTATAGTGGGTCTCATCATTCAGAGGATGGATAGCAAAGGTGCTGCGCATGCCTGCAGCATCCGGTCCGCTTATTCCCATCATGGATACAGATATGTTCGTCTTCTGTTCACCTGCATTGAACATACTGCAGCCTGCTATGAACAATGCAGCTGCAGCGGCCAATAGGTATTTCATGGTTTTCTCACTCCTCCTGTAAGTATATGCCCGCATACTGAATAGAAACAGATACAGACAATGATTTATATATGTATACATTACAATGAGTAACAAAATATCTCATTATGCAGGGGATGATTTTGCTCCGAGCATATATTTAGTCTGTTCCAGTACTGGGGTAAAAGTGTGTATAATGAAGCAAAGAGACTCATTGCATGAGGAGAAATCATGAAAATAATAAAAAGAACATTCATAACCGGACTCTTTACGCTCCTGCCGCTGGTTGTCACCCTGTACATCCTCTACTGGATGGTAAGCAGCCTGGATTCCCTGCTTCAGGAGGCCATCACCGCTTTGCTCGGCATCTATATTCCGGGACTCGGGTTTGTCAGCATCATTGCGGTCATCTTCCTCACGGGCCTGTTTGCAAGTAACATACTGGGAAAGTGGTTCATCAAACGCGGGGAATCGATCATCAACCGGCTGCCGCTGGTCAAGACAATCTACAGTTCTCTATCTGACATCCAGAAAACTTTTACAAACAACCCGACCAAGCGGTTTTCACAGGTTGCGCTCATCGACTTTCCCGTCAAAGGAACCAGGAGCATGGGGTTTATTGCAAGTGAAGATGTGAGCATCCAGGGAACACATAAAGTTTCGGTGTTTGTGCCCACAGCTCCGAATCCAACTAACGGGTTTCTGCTCTTTCTTGATGAAGCTGATGTAGAAGTAATTGACATTCCCGTAGATACCGCAATCAAGATGATCATCTCCATGGGCTCCTACCAGCCCGAAGTGCTGACTCAGCCGCAGCCGATATCTGCTGGGAGGAAATCATAGGTTCGTCATGGAAAAATGCAATGCTGCAATATGTTCATTCATTGACATTTATGAGAGTTCTGACACAATAGGAGAGGTATGAAGCAGAAGAACCTTTCCCCCACCCGAGCAATCCTCGAAAGCATCTCAGACGGGGTGTTCACCATAGACCTTTCCTGGCGCATCACCTACTTCAATCGTGCTGCCGAAGAGATCACCGGCATCAGACGCGAAGATGCCATAGGGCAGCACTGTTCAGATGTATTCAGATCAAGCATGTGCGGTACTTCCTGCTCGCTCTTGGAGACCATGAAGACCGGGAAGCCCATCATCGGCATGAGCGGATATATTGTTACCAGTGACGGCAATCGTCTGCCCATCAGCGTTTCCACTGCACTGCTCAGGGACGGGACCGGTTCAATTGTAGGAGCAGCGGAAACGTTTCGGGACCTCTCTGAAGTAAGTTCGCTTAAGCGTGAGCTTCAGGGGAAAACACAGATCGGAGAATTGGAAAGCAGAAGTCCTGCCATGCAGCGTATTTTTGATATGATCCCCTCTGTAGCCGCAAGCCCCAGTACAGTTCTCATTCTTGGAGATACGGGGACCGGCAAGGAGCTGATCGCCCGGACCATCCACACCTGCAGTCCCAGGAAAGATAAACCATTCATAGCCGTGAACTGCGCAGCCCTTCCTGACACCCTTCTGGAATCGGAGCTCTTCGGCTATAAGGCGGGAGCATTTACCGGTGCAGGGGCTGACAAGCCCGGACGCTTTGCACTGGCGAGAGGGGGAACGCTCTTTTTGGATGAGATCGGCGATATCTCCCCTGCCCTCCAGATCAGGCTGCTCAGGGTCCTGCAGGAACGGGTCTATGAGCCCTTGGGTTCTACCCGCTCTGAATCAGCGGATGTGCGCATTATTGCCGCAACAAACCGTGATCTCAGCGAGCTAGTTAAGACGGGGACATTCAGGGAGGATCTCTTCTACAGGATCAATGTGGTGCGCATTACCCTGCCGCCTCTTTGCAGGCGAAAAGAAGATATCCCACTTCTGTGCGACCAGTTCGTCAGGCGTTTCAACCTGGTGCAGGGAAAGCACATCACCGGGTGCTCTCCTGAGACTCTCTCGCTCTTCATGGCCTATGACTGGCCGGGCAACATCAGGGAACTGGAGAATATGATCGAACGCTCCTTTATTGTATGTTCCGGAGATCTCATTGAGCTGCACCATCTTCCCGAAGAACTCACCCGTATGGATAAGCATCTGGTAACACCGCAAATGCATTCAGCCCACGACCTGCTCGATGCGCAGGTGATCATCTCCGCCCTGCAGCAGTGCGGCTACAATCGCCTGAAGGCGGCGCACTATCTGGGAATTCACAAATCGACTTTATTCAGGAAAATCAGGAAACTCGGCATAACTGTCCCGAAGAAGTAAACATTACCGCAGGACTCCTCCATACTGCAGGAGATCATTCCTGATAAACAGTCGCACTCTTGATACCTTCTGATGACACCAAGTAGCAATAATGCGACTCATTACATATCTTATCTTCTACTAAGAAAAGAGTTACCTATTGGCACGCTCCCTGCATGTTATAAGGTAGGAGTTCGTATGTACCGTTCTGCCTGGTCTTGGCATGAGAATCGAATTGCCCCGGTTTTCGACACTGCAGACACACTGCTGGTGGTGAATTCTGAACGCGATAAAGAGATTGATCGATGGTTTGTTCATATCTCCATCGGTTCACCGGAAGGAAAAGCCCTCTGTGTCGCTTCCCATCACGTTGATCTGCTGGTATGCGGGGCAATATCCCGGTTCTATGAGGCTATGGTGGTGCAGCAGGGCATAGCAATCATTCCCTTTGTCAGGGGAAACGTTGATGAGCTTATCGCACAGTGGCTGGCAGGAGCGCCCTTAGTACCGGCAAACGCCATGCCCGGATGCTGCAGGAGGTACACAATACCGCGGACAAGGAGGAACAGATATGCCGAGAAGAGATGGAACAGGCCCTGAAGGGTATGGACCGATGACAGGAAGAGGTTTGGGTTTCTGTGCGGGAGCATACGCTCCCCATTACGGATGGTACGGGGCTCCGCATAGGCATATGCGCAGGAGATGGTTTTACCAGCCGCCTCCTGACAGCCGAAGTGAGCAGCAGATTCTTGAGGAGGAGCACCGCATTTTGGAAGAGGAGCTGAATCAGATTAAAAAGCGTCTCGAATTACTATCTAAGGAGTAAACCATGCGCATTGCGGTAACTGCAGCAGGTACAACCCTGAGGTCACCTATGGACATACGGTTCGGAAGGGCCCCGGTTATCCTCATCTATGACACTGAAACGAGGGATACTGAGGTGATAGACAACAGGTCATCCGATGCGATGACCCACGGTGCAGGCCTGCAGACTGTACAGCGGATGGTCAGCCATACGGTTGACACCGTCATCACCACTGACTGCGGTCCGAAAGCATTTGAAGCGCTCAATAAATCGGGCATCACCGTCTACCATACCGATGCACCTACGGCTTTCGAAGCTCTGGCACTGTATCAGCATGGGTTTCTTAAGCCGATGGTGAAGACCCAATGAGTAACTTTACTGTAGCTGTCGCCTCGGGTAAAGGCGGTACGGGAAAGACAACCGTTGCGGCCAATCTTGCTTCCATACAAGAGGGACCGGTTCAGCTGCTTGACTGCGATGTGGAGGAGCCAAACGTACGGCTCTTTTTCAGACCGCATGCAGGTTCCCATACTCCTGTGTATCGCCTTATACCATCCGTAGATGCCTATACGTGCACCTCATGCGGCATGTGCTGTGAGTTCTGCAGATTCAGCGCTCTCGTGAAGCTTACAGACATCCCGCGGCTGTATGAGGACTTATGTCACAGCTGCGGAGGGTGTGCAGTGGTATGTCCTGCACAGGCGATACACGAGGTGCTTCATGAGAGTGGAACATGCACCATTGAAACCGACGGTACTATCGAAATTGTCACAGGAGAGCTGCGTATCGGGGAACGGTCTGCAGTACCGGTTATCAGGGAAGTAAAGCGTCACTGCAGAGGAGATATGCCTACCATAGTGGACG
>SKXS01000268.1 GCA_007128345.1 Spirochaetia bacterium | reverse complement strand
GCCAAAAGTCGAGCCAGGGCAAAAGAAGAGACATAGAGGCCAATTTGTGTGGTGGAAACTCCTCCCCAGGTTTGAATAAGTGGTAATATGGGAGCAATAATCCCAAACCCTGCCAGTGAAAATATTAAAATGGTGCATAGTTGGAAAATACGCTTATAGTCCAACTCGGTGTTTCGGAAAGAAGGCAAATGCTTTTGTGCATAATTAGAAGATTTTTCAACCAAGTAATGTAAATATATTTTCATTAATATATACTTATGCAAGTATTTCTATATTTATGTACAATACTATAGAGTACTTCTTGTGCTTTCTCCCTGAAGAAATGTCCATATTCACATGAAATCAACCACCATCGTTAATTGAGACGGATGGAAGCCTGGATGATGAGATCCGGCACAGTCAATTTCTGCGACCGCATTTTATCATCACTGCATACTAGGCTTGCACTTCCTCTCCAGCACCATATGAAATGTATTAGCACGCGCACTGTGCGGAGTCATCTACAGAGATCGAGGAACTTTTCCCCTCTCCCGTACGTGATACTGATGCATAGAGCTGATGAGCTCAAATCACTGCGATAGATGCGCCTGGGATCTCAAGACCTTTTGCGGACTTATGAGCTGAATACTGGCAAACATCGGAAGGCTGGGCAGGATTAAGGTTCCTGCCGCGAGCTTCCGCTTATCCACATATGCTGCGCAAGTCGTGAGTCAGAATGCCCGGACAGGCCTGACTGGGCTGCTGCTGAACTTGAAGTTGCTGAAGTGCCTTCCGGTACCAAAGCCGATCCTCCACGCATTCGTTGCGCTGTTCTCCGAAGAACTCCAGTACCTGCTCGAATCGCGAAAGCTGCCCAACCCCATTGCATGCAAGTGCTTCTCCATGACATCCAGTTCATGCCGGGAAGGGAGAAACCAGTCATCATATCCGTTGAATACCCAGTCGTAGCTTGCCCGCGCAGCGTGGTGCTCGTCAGGCAGGGCCTCAACAAGGCGCAGGGTGTTCTCCATGCCGCTGCCCAGCTCGTCGGATGTTCCTCCCACGGTCTCACCATATCCTCCCCAGGGAAGGGAATCGATATCCCATGGTGCAGCTTCCAGGTATGTCCAGGAGAATTCCTCTGCCTCATCAATGTAGAAAATGATGCCTCCAGCCTGACCTGGCCCCCCCATAGTGAAGGGAATCCACTGGGCATAGAGGGTGATATCATCATCGGCGGCAGTCAGCACATCACCGGGAGCTGCAGGGGTGCCGCTTCCGTCTTCCCGGGTGTTCCATCCGGCAAATCCCTGGCCTTCCTTCTGCATTCGGCCATGGTGCGGAACCTCAATCAGCTCTCCATAGACGGCAGTAACAGGTTCCGGCACAGGCCCTGCTGTATGCCCTCCACCCATATAGCTCACATTGATGCGTATCACATCCCACTGGGCATAGAGCGTTAGAGAATCATCCGGCACAAGGAGCTCATCGTCAGGCGCATAGGAATCTCCTGACCCGTCTTCCTGGGTGTTCCATCCGATAAAATTGTGTCCAGTAAGGTTCATGTCACCCTGCCCAGGCACCTGTACGCTGCTCCCGTAATCGGCGGTAAATGCATCCGGGGGATCACCCGCAACATCCTCAGAAGCCGCAAAGCTGATGGTGAACTGCAGTACCTCCCATACAGCATAGAGGTCTGCATCAGCATCGTCGAGGATGAGGATGTCCCCCGGACTGAAGGTTTCCCCCTGCAGATCTTCCCGGGTGTTCCAGCCGGCAAAGGTATGCCCCCGCTTTTCCAGACTCCCCGCACCAGATACGGCCAATTCACTTCCGTAGGGAGCTTCCCTGGGCTCGGGAACATCCCCCGAGGTTGCTCCCATATCATGGTAGGTCACCAGGTACCAGTTCACCTCCCACTGGGCGTAGAAAACCACATCCCTGTCAGGCACGGTAAACTCCTGCTGCGGATGATAGGCATCACCGCCGCCGTCTTCACGGGTGTTCCATCCGGCAAAGGTATGTCCCCGCCTGGAGAGGTCCATCGGCCCGGGAACCTCCAGGATACTTCCGTAGTCCCTGGTCATCTCAGCCGGCGGGCTTCCTGCATCAGCGGTATTGCCTTCCCAGCTCACCTGATAGCGCTTCACCTCCCACTGGGCATAGAAGATCACATCCCTGTCAGGTACGGTAAAATCCTGCTGCGGATGATAGGCATCACCGCCGCCGTCTTCCCGGGTATTCCAGCCGGCAAAGGTATGTCCCCGCCTGGAGAGATCCATCGGACCGGGAACCTCCAGGATACTTCCGTAATCCCTGGTCATCTCAGCCGGCGGGCTTCCCGCATCAGCGGTATTGCCTTCCCAGCTCACCTGATAGCGGTTTACCTCCCACTGCGCGTACAGCACCGCATCCGAGGTACCCATAACGAATGAGGAACCGCTCTGATACCAGTCCCCTGTACCATCGCGTCTGGTGTTCCAGCCGGCAAAGGTATGGCCGCGCTTATCAAGATTATCGTGACCGGCTATTTCCAACGCTGTCAGATGTTCCGCCGATACTCTCCCGGGAGGCGCCCCTGCAGTATGGGTGTTTCCGTCATAGGCAAGCTGGTAGGTCGCAGGCTCCCATTGGGCATAGAGCGTTACCTCGGCATCAGGAACAGCAAACGTCTCCCCGGGAAGAAAACCTTCTCCGGTTCCGTCAGCTCGGGTATTCCATCCAATAAAACTGAAGCCCTCCTTAACAAGATCCCCCGGCCCCGGCATGATAATGCGGACTTGGTATTCCAGCTCAGCAGTCTGCGGTTCGTCTCCAAAGTCAGCCGTATTCCCGTCCCACTGCACTTGGTACTGGTTTACGTCCCAGACTGCATGGAGGGTAATATCCTGTGATTCCATGATGATCAGCTCTCCCGGCACATAGTCCTTCCCTGTACCATCCGCTCGGGTGTTCCAGCCGATAAAGGTATGGCCCCTGCGCTGCAGGGATCCGTCATGGTTCATGACCACTGCCTGGTCTCCAGGCAGGTAGGTAAGCGGATCATCGGGAACATTTCCTGCGGTATGGTCGTTGCCTGAATAGACAACCTGGTAGCGCAAAGGAACTACATGGGCACATGAAATCAGCATGCCCAAACCTATGATCACCAGTACTGCTGATGCTGCGGTCATTCTGAACCGATTCATGGAACTCCTCCTGCAGTTCATGATACACGCTGCATCAAGGCATTACAAGTGAATCAGGGGACACTGATGCCGCGTTATGACAAGTATGGAACGCGCAGTGGAACATGATGCCGTCAGTATTGCAGCTGCCGATCACTTCAACATCAGCTACCTGTACCCGTACCAGCGTCTGGTGATCACCAACATACTTGAAGCCGGCGGGTACTACGGATCGGCACGAACCGGACAGTCCAGACAGATCGCACTCCTGCCTACGGGTTCAGGAAAGAGCCTCTGCTACATGCTTCCGGGAATACTGTTAGGAGGGGTTCATGTGCTTGTCTTTCCCCTGCTCTCCCTCATGGAGGACCAGAGACGGAGGCTCAAAGAGGCTGGGTGCCGTGTCCATGTGCTCAGAGGCGGACAGAAGAGAGAAGAGCGCACGAGGATCTTTTCTGCACTCCGGGAGGGAGGCACGCATTTCCTCATCACCAACCCTGAAATGCTCAGCATCCCTGAAGTACGGAGGCAACTGCGTCAACTGCCGGTCAACCACCTCGTCATTGATGAAGCACACACGGTAAGTGAATGGGGAGACACCTTCCGCCCCAGTCTTGCAGCTCTTGCCGGGGTCATTGCAGAGCTCGACTCTCCCCTGGTAACAGCCTGCACTGCCACCGCTTCATCGCGTATACTCCGCAGGCTGCAGGAAACCTTGTTCTCCGGCATGCCGGCCCATGTGATCAGGGCCAATCCAGACCGACCGAATATCAGATACCGCGTTATACCCTCGCTCTCCCCGATGCGGGATCTCTTCGACCTCACCGGTGATAGGGGGATTCGCAGGCCGGCGGTCATATTCTGCCCTACACGGAACGATGCGCGCCATACCGCAGAAATGCTCGCTCTTCGACACCAGGACTGCCGCATCCGGTATTACCATGCGGGCCTCAGCCGAGAGGAGAAGCTGGAGCAGGAAAACTGGTTTTTGTCTTCACATGACGGCATTCTCTGCAGCACCATCGCGTTCGGTCTCGGCATAGATAAAGGAGATATCAGGACAGTGATACATACGCAGGTACCCGAAACTATAGAAGCATATCTCCAGGAAACCGGGCGGGCAGGCAGGGACAGAGCAGATGCGCTGGCGATCATGCTGGTGGGCGCATCAGACCTTCTAAAGGGGACCTCTGTGCTTGTACCCGCATTGCTCACCCACACCCTCTGCCGCAGGGAGGCTCTGCTTGCCCTGATGGATGCACGCCCGGAAACCTGCTCCGGCTGTGATGTCTGTGCAGGTGATGTCTGGGGATTTGCTGCGGGCGAAGCCGTCATAAGGGATGCGGTAGGGTCTCATCCGTACCGTCATGATCTAAGCGCATGGGCCCAGTTCTTCTGCGGCGTCAGTGAGGCACCCTTCGGATCATTCGCCCTTTGGCGGTACCGGTCTTACGGGATACTGTCAAGCTGGCTTCCTGAAGAGGCAGCAGAGGCCATCAGGTCACTGGTGAGGTTGAGCGCACTGACCTGCCCTTCCCGCGGTCCCTGGAAGGGCAAGCTTCGATCCGGCATGAGCGCCAGCAAAGCGGCAATCTCCCTGAAGACCTGGAGGCGCCTGCACCCTAACTGGGAAGCCGGGATACATAGTGTTCCGCTGCCGGAACAGGAATCCCGTACTTACTGCCGAGACGTATAATGGTATGCCCCAGTATATCCCGTTCATCCTTGGTCTTTTCTGCTTCCACATCACGTTGAAAGGAAGTACGGGTTTCCGGTGGAAATCCATGGGCATGTACGATGCCCCGGTCCGGAGCATCCGCATCAATCTCCGTTCCTTCGGCACGGGCAATGTGCCGGACCTCCTCCATAATGGATCGCACATCACCGGTAAGTTCCGGATCACTGAGCACTTCCCCGAAGCACTTCTGCGTGACAGCGGTAACCAGGGAGAAGGAGGAGATGAACATGAACTTAGTCCAGATTGCCTGGAACGGGTTATCCTGCCATGTGAGGGGTATACCGGCTTTGGTGAACAGAGAGATACACTCACTGGGAAAGAAGCTGGGATTCTCCGGATCTCTCCCGACGATAACCTCTCCCGCTCCGCCAAAATGACGCACGGTTGCTGGTTCGGTGATTGCTGAACTGATATATATGCATCCGGGCAGGATAATCCCCGTATCAATCTCCTGACGCAGCCGCCTATGGATATCAGCCCCGTTAAGCAGCGGCAGCACCACGGTGTTTTCCCTGACAAGCGGTGCTATCGCCCGGGCAGCCTCGGTGAGATCGTATCCCTTCACGCACATCAGAAAAAGATCCGTTTCCGGAAGATTTCCGGGATTATCCGTACATACGCTTGGAAATACTATACCTTCGCTGCTGTCAGGACTGATTAATGTCAGTCCCTTTTCAATGACCGCATCACGGTGAGCTCCCCTTGCAACCAGAGCCAGGCTGTACACATTATCTCCTGTGTCCCTGATATAAGTACCAATTTTTCCGGCAAGGAACCCTCCGATACCCCCTGCGCCAAACACGGTTACTGTATACGGTCTTCTCATCTATTTCTCCTCATTCCAGACTGTACGTGAACACCGCTAAGCGGTAAAGTATATGAATTCTTACCACTTCCCTATAAAAATACAATATAATCACGTATAGTACATAGCATCCAGCGAAAAAGGAGGTGCGATGATGATTCCGCTTACCAGCTTGCCCGAAGGGAGCGCACAAATATTTGGTACAGATCTGGATACCTTTATATATGAACGGTTTTTCCCCAACCTGCTGATTATTTTCCTCTATATCGTCATAGGGTCACTGCTGCTCAAAGGCATTACCCGCATACTCAGCAAGAATATCGGGAAGAAGCTCAATCCCCAGTCCCGAATGCTCATCATCAAGTTTGCGAACATCGTAGGAACCTTCGTGATCATCATGCTGGTGCTCAACCGCCTTGAGGTGCCGCTCTCTGCAATACTCGGAGCTGCAGGTATTGCCACCGTTGCCATAGGTATTGCTTCTCAGAACAGCATGGGCAACGTCATCAGCGGTATCTTCCTCATCAGCGAGCACTCCTTTGTCGTCGGTGACATCATCCAGGTAGGGGCAAATATTGGAACGGTGGTATCCATAGATCTTTTGTCAGTGAAGCTGCGAAATTTCGACGGCGTGCACCTGCGCATTCCAAATGAGACACTCATCAAGTCGGAAATTAACACCATTACGAAGAATCTCACCCGAAGGGTCGCTCTGGAGATCAGCATCTCCTACTATGACAGCATTGAGCTAGCACGGGATGTGCTTCTGAAGGTCGCCGACGAGGAGCCCCTGGCACTCAAAGATCCTGCACCATTTTTCATGGTTGCAGGGTACGGGCCGAGCGGCATCAACCTTTTCTTCGGGGTATGGGGGGAGACCAGGAACTTTGCCATGCTTAAAACTGCCCTGCTCATCAAGATCAAGCAGGCCTTTGATGCAAACGGCATAGAGATTCCCTTCCCCCACATTACCATTCGTCCGCCTGTTAGCTTCAGGAAAGAGTCTGATGAGGTTGTCCCCGTGCCTGAGAAGGACCCGGTATAAGCACGGGCTCCACCGTATCAGAGACAGCAGTATCTTCGCCGGACTCCGAAATCATGCGTACCAGCATCTCCGCGGCTCGCCGGTATACCGCTGAGGGACGGAGGTCGATGGAAGCAAAGGAGACCGGCAGCAGGTCCCTCACCGGCATAGCGTCGTAGCCGACAGAAGGCACGTCTAAGGCAGACGGAAGCCCTAATTCACTGCAGGTGTAGCGTGTCTGGATCAATGTCAGGTCGTTCACGGAAGCTATGCCGTATTCTGTGTCTTTCCGCCCGGCTATCCTTCGGACGCATGCCCTCCGCCCTTTTGGACTCTCCAGGCCCGATTCGATGGATACATCAAGCCTATGTGTATGGGCCCCTTCAAGGAATCCCTCAAGCCGTTCACGATGGGCAGCTACAATCTCCAGGTAGGATGTCAGATACCACGCCCTGCTGCATCCAGCCTCCGCCAGATATGCCGCCTGCAGGTATCCTCCCTTACGGTTGTCAGTGGAACACCGCGGATGATCATGAAACGATTCAGTATGGTGGGCTAAAATATACGGTATGCCCAGGCCTGCAGCAGCATCGGCCTCTTCCTGCCGGTCAACATCAAAGCAGATAATTCCATCGGTATGCATCGCAAGTGCCGGCAGTTCGTTGAGATCATGTACCCGTTTCAGCTGCAGGGTATACATTGTCCGGTCAATCATCTCCTGTATTCCGTGGATGACATCAGCAAAGAACCAGCTGAACGAGCGCAGGGACCCCCAGTAGTAGGCTCGGGGAGGTTTGGCACATTCAATCAAGGTAATTGTACCGGTTCCAGATCTCCTGAGGGATGAGGCAGTCTTGTTCGGTACATACCCGAGCTCACGTGAAGCCTCAAATACCGCTTCCCGCTTTTTTGATGATACCTGTTCCGGGTGGTTGTAAACCCGGGATACTGTGGCTGAACTTACCCCAGCCCGGAGGGCTACTTGATCACGGGTTGTGCTTCCCATACCCGCCTCCACCATTGACGTCTTTTGTCATATATGGTATTGTACACGTGTTCAAAAATAGAATCAAGCATCAGGAGGGCATGTGCCATGCACTGGTCACAGTATCCCCACAAGAGACATAACCCGCTTACCGGCGAATGGATAAAGGTCTCTCCGCACCGGACGAAGCGGCCCTGGCAGGGACAGGTGGAAAAACCGGCCCAGGATTCGCTGCCAGCATATGATCCCGACTGCTACCTCTGTCCCGGGAACACCAGGTCAGGCGGCGCAGTCAATCCCTCCTATGAAAAAACCTTTGCCTTCGACAATGATTTTTCAGCACTGCTCATGGACATTCCCGGCGGTATTGCCGTATCCGAGGGTCCCGGAGGCATGATCCAGGCGCAGAGTGAACGAGGTGTCTGCAGGGTACTATGCTTTTCACCCAGGCATGATCTCACTTTGGCCCGCATGGACCATGACCAGATCATCAGGGTCGTGGAACTTTGGCGGGATGAATATGCGCACCTCATCAGCAGAGATCACATAGCACATGTCCAGATTTTTGAGAACAAGGGAGCAGTCATGGGCTGCTCTAATCCGCATCCCCATGGCCAGGTATGGGCGGACGAGCATATCCCCGTTATTCCCGCAGAAGAACTGAAAAGGCAGCAGTCATACGTCACCGCGCACCGCTTTCCCCTGCTGATGGACTACCTTTCCTGGGAGCGAGATCGGCAGGAGCGTCTGGTCTACGCAAATGAGAGTTTCACGGTGCTTGTCCCCTTCTGGGCTGTCTGGCCCTTTGAGACCATGATATTGCCGAACCGGCAGGTATCCAGCCTTCCTGAGCTTACCTCACACGAATCATACGCCCTTGCCGATGCACTCCGAGCCCTGTGCATCAGGTATGACAACCTCTTCTCCGCGAGTTTTCCCTACTCCATGGGCATCCACCAGGCTCCTGCAGACAGCATACCGCACCAGGGATGCACCCTCCACCTGCACTACTACCCGCCCCTGCTCAGGTCAGCGGCAGTCAAGAAGTTTATGGTTGGCTATGAGATGCTTGCCATGCCGCAGCGTGACATCACCCCTGAACAAAGCGCCCGGCGGCTCAGAGAATGCAGCGGGGTGCATTACTCCAGGGAACAGTCATGATAGGCATGGAGGAGTTTTCAGCAGATGTAATCCTGCACAGCCTCTACGGCAAGAAAGTTGACACCGCCGCATCCAGGGCGCGATGGACCCATGTACTGCAGTCATGCTTCGGACGGTTTTCTCCTGATCCTGAACTCACATGCGCGCTTTTTTCATCGCCCGGCAGGACCGAGCTTGGGGGCAACCATACTGATCACCAGCTTGGAAAGGTCCTGGCAGCCTCGGTGAATCTGGACACTCTGGGTGCAGTTATTCCAAGGAATGACACACAGGTATCCCTGGTCTCAGAGGGCCATGAGGAGGTGCATCTTGATATCTCCGATACCGTCATGCGTGAATCCGAACGGGGCACCGCTCTGGCATTGATCAGGGGAATAGCCGACTGGTTTGTAAAGCGCGGCACGAACCTGAAGGGATTTCAGGCCTATACCATCTCGTCGGTACACAAAGGATCAGGCCTCAGCTCTTCAGCGGCAATCGAGATACTGACTGCCTCAGCTTGGAATACCTTTTCCCATGCCGGCTGCTCCCCGATTGAGCTCGCACAGGCCGGCCAGTATGCGGAGAACCGGTACTTCGGAAAACCTTCAGGTCTCATGGATCAGCTGGCCTGCGCATCAGCGGGTATCATAGCCATCGATTTTGAGAATCCTACTTCACCGATAGTGGAGTCCGTTGAAGCTGACTTCCAGCAGCTTGGCTGGACTTTATGTGTAGTTCACACAGGCGGCGATCATGCGGATCTGACCCATGAGTACGCCTCCATACCCGCCGACATGCAGCAGGCAGCGCAGTGCTTCGGCAAGGAGGTCTGCAGGGGCATCTCTGCCGATGATCTGATATCCCGGGCTGCAGAGGTCAGGGAAAGAGCCGGAGACCGTGCGTGGCTGCGTGCCTTTCACGCAGTCCTGGATAGTGAGCGGACAGCACGACAGGCAGATGCCCTGAGAAAGGGCGACATGCACCGGTACTTGGAGGAGGTGCAGGCCTCGGGTATGTCATCGGTTATTTCCCTGCAGAACATCTACCCCGCATCACATCCGATCACGCAGGGTATATCTGTGGGCTTGGCCCTGACACATCACTTCCTGGACACCCATCGGCTCACGGGTGCAGTCAGGGTGCACGGCGGGGGATTTGCAGGCACCGTCCAGGCATATATCCCCAATGATCACTTCTCCAGCTACCGAACGTTCATGGACCAGGTGTTCGGTCCTGGTTCGGTCACTCCGCTGTATATTCGCACCATACCGGCCGGGATGGTGGCCTCAGCTTCGGTCCGTCAGTGGCTGGGGTGATCAGAACCGCGCGCCAAGATACGCTGCTAGCCTGAGGAGGTCCGCAAATACCCCTCCTGCGGTTACATCCGGCCCAGCTCCCGGACCCTGGATGACCAGCGGCTGCTCATGGTACCGGTCAGTGGTGAAGGCTACAATATTATCGGTCCCGGTTATGCGGGCAAATGCATGGCCAATGGGATATTCCCGAAGTTCCACCTTGCACGACCCTTCAGGATCAACCACGCCAACGTATTTAAGAAGTGTCTTCCGCTCACGGGCCTCGGAAAAGAGCTCAAGCATATCGTTATCAATTGTATGCAACTGATCCATGAACTCCTCAAGGGACACATCCTTGAGGGCATCTGGCACCAGGCTCTTCACAGGGACATCCTCGATATTGACATGCATGCCGATCTCCCTGGCCAGGATGACGGTCTTCCGTACGATGTCCATGCCTGAAAGATCATCCCGCGGATCCGGTTCGGTATATCCCAGCTCCTTGGCATCCTTCACCAGGACGCTGAAGGGTACGCTCCCGTCATACTTCCAGAAAAGATATGCCAGGGTTCCCGAAAAGACTCCCTCAATCATCCTGATACGGTCACCGGTCTGGATAAGGTCTTTGAGTGTCCCGATAACCGGCAGCCCCGCACCTACGGTGGTCTCATAGAGAAAGTGCTTGCCCCGCTTCCTCCCCTCGCTCATGAGTTTTTCATAGTAGGAGCGTCTGGAGGTTCCCGCCTTTTTATTCGGTGTAATAATATGGATTCCCTGCTCAATCCATTGCACGTACCGTTCCGGTACATCCTCTGATGTGGAGCAGTCAATGATAACCCAGTGGGGGAAGTAGTCCGCAGCCGTAAATTTAGTGAACACATCCAGGTCAATCGGCTTCCCCCTTGAAGCAAGCTGCTCCCTCCATGAACCCAGGGCTATGCCGTCATCCTGCAGCAGCATGGCGGTGGAATTGGCAATTCCCCGGACCCGAAGGTCAACCCCGAATTCCTGCTTCAGCCGCTCGGTTTCCCGCTGAATCTGGCTCAGCAGGGTACTCCCGATAAGCCCCGGCCCGATGAGCCCTATGCTGATAGCCTGGTTGGATAGGAAGAAGCCGGCGTGGAGGGCACGGAGGGCACGTTTGGAATCACCCCCCCTGATGACCGCACTGATATTACGCTCAGAAGATCCCTGGGCAATAGCCCTGACATTAATGCCTGCCTTGCCAAGGGCACCGAAGAACGATGCGGCTATGCCTGGTGTTCCGGGCATGTCCTCGCCCACAGCTGCCAGGATGGCGCATCCGTTTTCCATCAGGACCGAGTGGATTCGCTCGCTTGCCAGCTCTTCGGAGAAAGCTGTCCTGGCGGTGCTCTCCGCCAAAGCCGCCTGTGGCTGGGGAACTGCAAAACATATGGAATGCTCGCTTGATGCCTGGCTGATGAAGATTACCGAGATACCACGTTCCCTCAAGGAAGAAAAGAGCCGCGATGATATTCCGGGAATCCCTACCATCCCGGCACCTTCTATGTTGATCAGCGACACATCATGGATAACCGAAAAGCCCTTGACGGGATGATCATAATCGCTTTTACAGTGGCGGCACACGAGGGTTCCCGCCTTTTCAGGTTCGGCAAAGCACCTGAGATGCAGCGGGATGGATTGTGCGATGATCGGTACCATAACCTGCGGATGCAGGATTTTACCGCCAAAGTAGGCAAGTTCAGTAGCCTCCTCGTAGCTCAGCTTGTCTATGATGTGCGCACTTGGCACCTCTACCGGATCAGCTGTCATGACGAAGGAGTCCGGATTCCACAAGGTGACTGATGCGGCATGAAGCAGGCTGGCGGCAGCGGTCCCCGCCATCTCACCCCGATGAGACCCAGGAGAGCAGGGCTGTCCCTGCACATCAGTTCCGTAGCCTCCTGAGATGATGAAGAGCACCCCCGCATCTGCCTCCGGCAGATGTTGTGAAAGACGTTCCATGGTCTTTGTACGGGATACCACATATCCTGAAGTGCGCTCTTCATAGACCATCAAATCCTGGCAATCTGCTATGACGGGTTTCAGCCCCGCGCCCGCCAGCTTCTGGGCAGCCAGCTCAGCTATCCAGCGATTCTGGATCCTGTCGACATATGCCCATGTCGATATTCCCGCCTCTCCAACAAGCCAGAGCGATTTGAGCACAGTCTCCAGCTGAGTGAACCCAGCCTTGAGCATCCTGGTCAGATCTCTGCCTGCCTGCCCCGGAAGCAGCTTCTCTGCCAGCTGCCGGTATGCCTTGGCAAGCTTCTCCATATCTCCCCATACACGGGAATCATGGGACGCCGCCAATGCAACCAGATCCTTCAATCCCCCCGATGTGTTCTCCGATGCCATCACAATAATCTGGCCGGTATCAGCATCCTGAGTAAGTATTTGCGTCAGGGTGTTCATTCCCTGCTCGCTGAGACACTGAAGTGAATGAATAGCATGGACGTTCCAAGAACTCATGTGCGGTTCCTCCTGCAGGCTTCAGGCAGCCCTGCGCTGTGAGCAGCCGCCTGGAAATAAAAAAAAGAGCCCCGAGTGGAGGGCTCCCTATGTACCGGCAATTGCCTTTTTTAAAGGCAGTCTGCCTAGACCTTCTCCACCTTGCCGCTTCTCAGGCAGCGCGTGCACATGGTGAGAGTCTTGATAGTTCCTTCGATCTTTGCCCGAATCTTTACCAGGTTGGGCTTGAATACCCGTTTGGTCTTTACGCCTATGTGCTGCCCGACACCTCCGGCCTTCTTCGCCTGGCCTTTTCGGGGAACATTATGTCCGGCCACCGTGCCTTTTCCACATATATCGCATTTATTTGACATGATACATCCTGCCTTCCATGATAATTTTATCTTAATTTTAAACAGCTTGTAGAAAGTATCAGATTATTGTATTTATGTAAAGTCCTGCATCAAGAGAATTCCTTACCTGGCGGGGAGCAGCTGATGGGTATCCGATATTACCTGGCATGGGAAGTGCCTGACCACATATCAGTTCCGATTGAATCACTGAGGACCACCCTCTTCCGCAGAACCGGATGCATATCCTTAAGAGCGCTCTTTCCTCTGGTCCCGATTACATGTACTGATGGAGAACTGTCATCATGTGACCTATCGGTACCGCCGGAATCAGCACAGCCAGCCCATTGGAACGGGTTAACCGTAGATGCATCCGGCCTTTTTATACCCTGCCTGACGCCAAAGGATATGCCTGAGGTATCTGTTCCTGCCTCACATGCTGATGCATGCCATCTCCCCTGCTCCGGCATCTTCTTAGGTTCCCAAGACTGTGCCGGCCTGCAGATATCTGAGCTGCAGGAACTGTTCATACAAGCATTTCCGAAAGGCATCTCGTTTACCCCGAAGAAGATCATCATGCTCAGCATGACCTATGCTGATTCAGGCCCCTGGTGGAGCAGCCTTACGTTTACTTGGGAGATCATCAAGAGCATCCGGTAGTCCTATGCGCGGGCACACACCAAGCAGCACACAGGCAGCACACCTGGGCTTCCTCGCATGGCAAACATCTCTTCCATGGAGGTTTACGGTCATGGAGAAACGGTACTGCCTGCGCTCATCCAACTGCCCTGCTATTGCATACTCGATCTTCTCAGGATCAGCCGATTCAGCCAGACCAAGGCGACGGACCACCCGGGAAAAATGGGTGTCCACGATAACTGCGGGAAGACCGAACTGCGCCCCCCTGATCACATGGGCGCTCTTGCGCCCTACTCCCGGGATGGTGAGGAGCTCGTCCAGGTCGCACGGCACCTGGCCATGGAAGCGTTCATGCACTGCCCGCGCAGCCGCTATGATGTTTTTAGCCTTCACCCGGTAGAACCCTACCGAATGGATGATGCGCTCCACCTCGCTCCTATCCGCTGCGGCAAGGTCTCCTGGTTCAGGAAACTTTGCAAAGAGCTTTGGGAGTACCTGGTTCACCTGGCGGTCAGTAGTCTGCGCCGAGAGAATGACTGCGATGAGGTGCTCATAGGTGCTCTTCGATTCAATGAATTCGATATTCGGGTGATAGGATGCATCCAGCAGATCATATACTGCATCAATATTTGCCATACTGATAAGGTATACTCACTTCGCGCATCAAGTGCAAGTGAAATCCTCACCCTTGACCTCAGTGCAGCATATCGATATACTCGTTTTTGCGTCTGACGGGGCGTAGCCTAGTGGCTAAGGCGCCTGCTTTGGGAGCAGGAGATCGGAGGTTCAAGTCCTCTCGCCCCGAAACATTTTGCGCCCATAGCTCAGCTGGATAGAGCAACGGCCTTCTAAGCCGTAGGTCAGAGGTTCGAACCCTCTTGGGCGTACTTGTAAATGATTATCTGGTAATTATTATGTAATATTGATATCCAGTACATGCCATCCGGTAAAAGAAAGCTGTGTAAGCATCCAAGTCTTCAGCCCAATAATCCCCTGTGTCTATGAAAAAAGACTGATATTTCCATAATGAATCCTCATTAACACACCTTTAAAAAAGTGGTCATATCTTCTACGCTGTGTGAAAAAATGGGGAGCGGCCAGGAGGTAGTCACGACGGGCTCAAAGTCTGTTAACCACTGGAATCTCCCGGTTCGAGTCCAGTTTCAGGCAGACATTCTCCACTTCTGCTCCGTAATG
>SKXS01000232.1 GCA_007128345.1 Spirochaetia bacterium | reverse complement strand
GTAGAAAAGATGTGTTCGGACTGGCTGTACTTTGATGCCCCGAACCAGGATGTGATCAAAGAACGTGCGGATGAGATCATCATCATGACCACCCACATGAAGGGCAGGAGGTATATGTGTCACGAAGCAGCCCATGTGGTCGGCACCATCAGGGACCGGGGATACCGGGTAGGGTTAATAAGCAATACAGTAAGCCCCACTATGGTTCCTAGGGAGTTGGAAAATGCGGGACTGGACAAGCTCTTTGAGGTCGTTGTCATGTCCTCGGTGGAACGTCTGCGCAAGCCTGACCCGGCAATTTTTACACTGGCCTGTGAACGTGCGGGTATTGACCCCTCACGGTGCGCCTACATAGGTGATGCGCCAAACCGTGACGTGGAAGGTCCAAGACGTGCCGGATTCGACTCTGTGGTCATTATAGCAGGAGCAAATTATAATCCGGAATCTGATATCGGCCCCATGAGAGAGCCTGATGCCGTGGTGGATACGCTTGAGGATCTCTTTGAGCTTTTTCCCGCGAAGGGAGGCTGCTGCTGTGCGCAATGAGATGGAAACACAAGATACCCTGTGCGCTCGCAGCTATGACGGCGCATGGATGACTGATATCGATGACACCATCGTTGAATCTGGGGAAAGTCCAGGAGACGATTGGATCGAATGGCTTGCCTCAAAGATACGGATCCTTAAGAAGCACCGGATTGCCTGGATTCCCATGAGCGGTGTTGCCATAGCAAAACTTGGACCGCGGATCATCTACCGATTGCCTAAGGATGTACTGTCACATGTTCTCTACTACGGGGGTGACGGCAGCCAGAAATACTACTATGACACAGCAGCCGGCTCCTGGAAAGAAGATCTTTCCTACCGCAGGGTCTTCACTGATGCGCAGACCGTTGCGGTCATCGGAACGGAAGAATTTGTAACCTTCCTGACGACCAATCCTGCAGGAAAGCTCAGCAGCAGTGACGCGGCTGCCCGATGCGATGCAGCACTCAGAAAGCTTGATGCAGGCGGCTTTTCCAGCAGCGCAGGGAGTTTCTTGGATGAAATGAAGGTCATCCTCGGGCAACGGGGATTTGATCCTGCCGTATCAGAGACCTACTTCAGGGGCGGGTCGGTCAGCTGGATGATGCTGGGAGACACATCGGTGGATCCCTATAAGACAGATCATGCAGTGAAGGTCCGTATGGAGCTGATCGCCTACGCTGAGCGGAGGCTGGAGGAGGAAGGGCACCTCAAGAGGTTCGGCAATGAAGGAATCATTATACCATTCCACGGCTCCAGGGGAATCAAGTTTGTCATGCGGAAGAATGACAAGGAACGGGGGACTCGGGACCTGATTGAGCACTCCAGGATTCCTGCGTCCTCCATCCTCTTTGCCGGAAACGAACTATTTGACGGCGGAAACGATAACATGATACGGAATATCGAAGGGGTCACCCTCCTTTCCGTCGGCGAGCATACCGATCCAGGACCTGATGTTGTATTCGGCGGAATTGGCATACAGGCAAACAACTCCTGGATGGAGCATGTATGCGCAGCCCTTGAAGCAGGTACCCCATGGAGTGAAGTGCTTGCGCATATCAGGAATCACAATAAAGAATCAAACAGGTAGCAGGAGCAGCATATGGCAAACGCATTTAAATCAGGTTGTGTTAGGGGGCCCTACCCTGAATCTTGGAACAAGGAAACAGCATACCGCATCGGCAGGAATCTTCACCGCATTGTTGATACTGACAAGACGGTCATCGGATGGGATGCAAGACTTTCCAGCGAAGAAGTGTTTTCCTATCTGAGCAAAGGCCTCACAGACAGTGGGATTGATGTCTATTCCATTGGGTTGGTTGACACTTCGGCGCTCTATTTCGCCAATATGGCATACGATTTTGAATCATCAATCATGATCACAGCCTCGCATAACCCGCCCGGCGACAACGGCATGAAGTTTCACCGTAAAAACGTAGTTCCTATCGATAAGAAAACTGGCCTTGCAGAACTTGAGAAGCTTGTACAGCAGGATCCGGGACCTCCTGTGGAGAGAAAAGGCAGTGTGCATACGTTGGACATCAGGCAAGCCTATCTGGATGCCCATAAGCGGTTCATGAAGGGTATCGGCAGTCTGAAGGTAGCCTATGACTGCTCCAACGGAGCGGCATCTATTTTCTTGAATGATATGCTGCGTATGGTGCCAGGTGATTATCATGTTATCAACGATACTCCTGATGGAAACTTCCCTAACCACGGTCCTGATCCGTTGCAGCCAGAGAATCTCATTCAGCTGAAAGACCTTGTGCTCTCTACCGGTTCCGCCATGGGCATCTGCTTTGACGGGGACGGAGACCGCGCGATATTCCTTGACGAGACAGGTACTATGATCATGCCCGACCTTATGCTTGCTTTTCTTTCGAGATACTATCTGGTCCATTATCCCGAACTCATGGGAGACGATCATGCGATTATCGCTGATCTTCGCTCTTCCAGCAGCGTCGGCGAGTATGTAGAGCAGATCGGCGGTACAATCGTCAGCACAAAGACAGGTCATACCGCAATTCAGAGCGGGATACAGAACAATCATGGGCTCATAGGCGCAGAACTGTCAGGGCACTACTATTTCAGGGACTACTACGGTCAGGACTCTGCATTTATTGCTATGCTCATGGCTATGTCCATCATGTCCCAGGAAGAGAAGGCCCTCTCAGAACTTATCGGTGACATCAAGCGGCACTCATTTTCCGGGGAGATCAACTTCTCATCTAACCACCCTGATGAACTGCTGAGCTCGCTGGAAACACACTACCGTTCGACTGAAGGCGCTATAGACAAGACTGAAGGTGTCAGGGTAAGCTTTACTAACTGGTGGTTTCTTGCCCGGGCTTCACACACAGAACCGGTGCTCAGGCTCGTGGTGGAAGCGGAGAACGACGAGCTTATGCATGACAAGATCAGGGAAATCAAGGAAGTTATTACCCAATAGAGGTGCCATTACGCTTATGGAAAAACGCTATGATATCGTATCTATCGGTCACATTACCCGTGATGTGAAAGTTGTGGTGAACGAGGAGACCCCTTTTGTCGGTGGAGCTGCATACTTTTCTTCCCTTTCCGCCGCAAGGTCTGGGGCACAGGTACTGGTCATTACAAAGGTAGCACCTCAGGATGCGGATATGTTAGTTGAGCTCAGAGAAGCGGGAATAGATGTGATCAATCTACCGACCCAAAAGACAACATCCATGCATAACATCTTCCCGACCGGAGACATGGACCACCGGGAACTCAAGCTGGTATCTCTGGCTGAACCGTTTACCCTCGATGATATTCCGGAAGATCTCGATACCGAGGTCTTCCATATTGCTTCCCTGTTCAGCGGAGAATTTCCTCAGGAGGGCATCCTTGAACTTTCCCGAAGAGGCAAGGTCGCTCTCGACCTTCAGGCAGTGATCCGCAGTTACCAAGACGGCGCCATGGTGTATGGCGACTGGCCTGATAAAAAGAGCTACCTTCCCTGCATGCATTTCATCAAGGCAGATTCTCAGGAGATTAAGATCATCACCGGATGTGACGACCGGGCACAGGGAGCAAGTAAGCTTCATGCATGGGGGGCCAGAGAAGTTGTCATTACCGGCCAGGGAGAGGTGCTCGCATCTGACGGAACCAAAACAGTACACTTCCCCATCACTGCCAAGAACTATTCCGGAAGGGTCGGCAGAGGGGATACCTGTTTCCTCGCCTACATATCCCGGAGGCTTACGCACACTATGGAGGAATCCGTACAATTTGCCGCGGCCCTCACCAGCATCAAAATGGAATCCCCGGGCCCCTTCAGCGGCTCCGAGGATGATGTACTTGCCCGAATGACGCAGTAGTGCGCCGGTCTTCTTTTGCGCATTTTCTTTTCGTACCTGCATACAATAGCTTCAACTGAATCATTGTGCTGAAGATTTTCCTGAATGGATATTGACTGACTCCTCCCATACCTTCAATACTGTCCTATCCGGATAATTCACGGATGCCCATGGTCGATCATAAGGATATAATACTGTATGAAACTGATACAGGCAAAAGGCATATACCACAGCACCCACAGAATATTCTCCGAAAGCGCAGCAGACGCAAGGCTGATAACAAGTCTTCTCTAGTGCCGGCTTACACATAGTTCATAAAAAATTTATCAAAAAAATTTCTCTTGACGCTCCAATATACCCTTTTCTTCATAAAGGATTAACAGGTATAGTAACGAT
>SKXS01000260.1 GCA_007128345.1 Spirochaetia bacterium | reverse complement strand
TTTTTTCAGTTCAGCAATACTTTCCGGGATACCGGGAAACTGGGCTGTTGCCGGACGCACACCGAGAAAGCATATACCTGCTGCAGCTGTCACTCCTATGCAGAGCAATACGAGAATGACCCATTTTTTCATGGTAGAATGCTATACAATAAATCAGCCGTGGCCAAACAGCATCGGAGAAAAATGAAGCACATAGTCATCTTTAAGGGATATCCGTTTCTCAGATGCTTGCATTGCAGGTTCTTTCAAGAGATGCCCTTGACGGTGAGTCCGTACTATTGCCACATTAGGAATGAGTCGATTAGATTTCATTATGTCGCAGGATGCTCCTTGGTCTGCATGATCCCTGGCATTTTGTTTATATTACCCTGCAGGCATACCAAGAAGAGGGTTTTCTGGCTATAAGGGAGAAGTTTAGAGGAATCTAATAATGCGGAAAACCGATATGATGTTTTTTGAAAAGGAATGCAAGGCATGAACACAGCACAGCATACTTCAGCTGATTCACCAACACAAAAAGTCAGGTGGTCAGTATTTTTACGTGATGTCCTTATATGCAGCCTGGGAGCATACGGCGGTCCGGAAGCGCATATGAGCGTATTTCTTGACCAGATGGTAACCAGGAAGCAGTATCTCAGCGAAGCTGACCTGGTCGAGCTGATTGCACTGTGCAGCATACTGCCCGGACCTACGAGCACCCAGACAATAGTTTCAATAGGATACAAGATGGGAGGGCCGCTGCTGGCGTTGGCAACCATGCTGGTATGGGCCCTGCCTGTGCTTATCGTCATGACGATTCTTTCATTCTTATACCAGTTCCTCGTGCACATGGATATCTCCTTCAGCGTTCTTCGCTTTATTGGTCCAATGGCGGTGGGTTTCATCATCACAGCAGCCTATCGGATCGGTAGAAAAGTAGTACATGACTTGACCACCGGGCTGCTTATGATCTGCTCGGCGGTCATAACCTATTTTCTGCGCGCACCCTGGATTTTTCCCGTTGTCCTTGCATCAGGAGGGGTGGTGACCATCATCCTGTCACGTGAGCGGGACATGTGGAACAAGGTCAGGCTCAACCCCCCTTGGATATACCTGGGAGTATTTGCATTTCTTGCCGTTGGCGGCATCATTGCATCAGTAGTTTTTAGCGGTAAGCACATACAGCTCTTTGAGAGTTTCTACCGCTACGGATACCTGGTCTTCGGCGGAGGTCAGGTAGTAGTTCCGGTGATGTACAGCGAACTGGTGGAGGTGCGCCGGTACATGACAAGCCAGGAGTTCCTCACGGGATACGGCCTGGTGCAGGGTCTGCCCGGTCCGATGTTCAGTTTTGCCGCATATGCCGGAGGGTTGGCAGCACGGGGGTCAAGCCCCTTGTATCAGGTACTTGGCGCCGCAGTTGGAGGGATCGGCATATTCCTGCCGGGTCTGCTGCTGATCTACTTTGTCTATCCGGTCTGGGAAAGGCTTAAACAGATACGTGCTGTCCAAGCGGCTCTGCGGGGTATCGGGGCAGTTGCCGGGGGACTGATTGCCGTTGCCGCAGTTATTCTCATGCAGCACAGCGGATTCTACATGGAATACATAGTTGCTACTGTTGTCACGGTCGTGATTCTGTCAACTCGAAAGGTGCCCGCACCGCTTATCGTAGCAGCCGCACTAGCTGCAGGATTCATCATCTGATCATGGTATTTGAATAGTCATTCCATCATATCCCGTCACTATCCCGTGGGTGGACAGCCTGACTGCAAGCTCCTCGGGCTTGAGGTTGGTGTGACAGATATGCGAGGCTATAACCCGTGCGTCAGGAAAACGGTGCTTCAGCTGTATGGTTGAATCAATGTCTCCATGACCTGATCCCTGGTGGGTTTCGGCATAGGTGCAGTCCGCAACAATGCAGTCCGGAGGATGCTGGGACATGAAATCCAGAGTCTCTCCCGGGAGATTCCTGGCCCCGTCGACGAGGTAGTACAGGTTATGGCCTCCTTCGGTTATGCAGTATCCGAAGGTTTCCTCAGCTTCCTTACCGGAATAAACAGCCTTGGCCAGCAGATGGCCTGTTTCCAGGGGAGTTACGGTCAATGTGCCGAGCGAAAGAGATTCGTAAGCGCTGATGCGGATGAAGTCGACAACTGCACGCATATCGGAGAGCATGTCTTCATCAGCAAGCTTGCCGAAAAGCTTTGCGATAGCCATATAGGTCTGCGCCCCCATATAGATCCGGAGGGGATGTTCAATACAGGCTCCTTTGGACTTCCTCATCATCATGAAGAACAGTCCCAGTACATGATCAGCGTGCCTATGGGTGAGCAGCAGAGAGTGGATGCGAAGATCATCAATGCCCCATGCTGCAAGCTGGGCAGGCACCTGGGGAGGAGCATCAATCAAAATGGTGTCACGGTCATCTTCAGGACTGCTGCCGGGTGAACGTATGACCGCACAGCTGTTTTTCCGGTGCAGCTTGCTGTTTCCCGAGATTCTGGCTTCTGTGCATACGGCACAGGAGCACCTGAAGGCAGGTATGGTAAAGCAGGCCGCAGTTCCAGTCAGGCATAGTTCCATGGGGTATTATGGATTTTTATCTGCTCTTTAGCAATATATCATGGAAAAAAACAGCAGGTTTTCTGGTGTTACTGCGAGGCTTTCTTCCTCTGTACTGATGCTTCAATTATGGATATGTCCTGTGCATCCAAGCCGAAAGATCGGTATATAACTAATTCCAGCTCCCGGCTGCTGCGCTTTTCCTGGATTGCCTGGTCGGCAAGATCAAGTACAGCCTGGTGTGTGCAATCGTCCAGATGCGGAAACGGGAACATTTCCAGGTTGCCGCGAAGCACCTTATGGGTTGTGCATTGCTTCATATGCAGAAATTGAAATACCCGGGAGTTTAAGAATGCCAAGGCTGCTTTCATATTCATTCCGGGGATTCTGGGGATTACCATGTTGGCGCTGTTCAGCGGCAGTCGCTGCCGGTCATCATACGCAAAGACCAGAGTGCTTGAGATGAACCGGTAGAGAAGCTTTTCCGGAGCACGGTAGAGGTGCTCGGGTGCTGCCTGCTGGAATGTACCAGGGTCATACGTGATATACCATGACGGCGGACCCGGGGAGTACGGACACAGGTCTCTTCCCCTGTACACCGGCTCCATTTCTTTATGCCGGATGTCGCTGATGAACCGCTTGTTGTCTCCTGTGACGATCCCCAATGCCCATAATGCGTGACCCTTCAGCGTGTCATGCTCTGCGGCATATATCTTGCGGATGACCTCCTCATCATCGCGGCTCATGGCGATGTCAAAGGTGTAGTGTGCATTATGTGCAAATCTGCGCTGCTGGATATCATAGGTGCGGGTGTGATCAGCTATCTCAATGGCGTGGTCCCTTGGATTCACCCCTTTGGTCATATCAAGGCGGATAACCTCTGAAAACACCCCGGGAAACGGCCTGCCCAGCTTAGTGATCTTGCGAATTGATGTTTCTTCTAAAATGAGCTTCCTGATGTCAGCATGCATTTTGATATTCAGGATCGATTCAGGCAGGAAGAAAGATATCTGTCCGCCAGTACGCAGCAGTGTGAGAGATTTCTCCAGGAACAGGGAAAAGGTTTCACCGGATGCAATGCGCTCTGATACGGGACTGACATGCGAATAGGCTCCCCAGGGAGGGTTGGTTACTATGCAGTCAATAGTTCCCGGCAGGAGATCCGTTATGCATCTGCTGCTCCCTGATGTAAAGTCAGCCAAGGCATCCATGCAGTATATGCGGGGTGAGAACTCATCTTCCGGGTAGGCGAGCATGAGATGCAGCTTGGCGATCTGCACAGCCAGCCTATCTGAATCAATCCCGTATATCTCTTGCGGCTGAAGAGAGAAGTGCCTGGCCGCTGCCACCAGGAACTGGCCTGAGCCGCAGCACGGATCAAGGAATCTCACAACATCACCTGCCGCATCCGAGAATGCCCGGTCAATAAGGGTCTGGGGTGTATAATAGGAGCCGTGGCGTGCTTTCTTTCCGTCTGTCAGCAGCGACTGGTACAGAAGCCCAAGATAATCAGTGCTGCTCTCAGAATTGAGCAGGATAAGCAGGCATTGGTACCTCACCGGATCATAGATATCATGCAGTGATTCATACCACTCGGCCATACAGGTCTGTATGCATCTTCGCCTCCACCGGGTGACCTGTCTGTACGGGCACGTACTGAGGCTGCTGTCCATGCCGGCAGCTTCCTTCTTCTGTAATAACAGGTTCATTGAGG
>SKXS01000088.1 GCA_007128345.1 Spirochaetia bacterium | reverse complement strand
GTTTTAGGTCTTAACAATCCGGCGGGGATTCCCTTGTTTCTCAGCTCATCTACGGCACTCATACAAATACGAGCAGTTATGCCGTATGCAATGAGAAGTACGCCAATGTCATCCGTCTGGTATTCTTCGTACTCTGTACACTCCTGTTCTACCGTTTGGTATTTTTCCTGGAGCTTGATGTTGTGTTCAGAAAGCAATATTGGATCCATGAAGATTGATGTGATTAAATTGTCCTTACTCTCAGCATCCCCGTAGACAGCCCAAGGTTTCCGCACCCCTTTGCTGAATGCTCCTGCCAGTTCAACAGGTTCCATCATCTGTCCAATGTAGGCGTCTGACAGTATGAAGACAGTCATACGGTACCGGTCAGCCAGTTCAAATGCCTGTCTCGTAAAATCACACATCTCCTGTGCCGAGTATGGAGCCAGTACGATGTTCCTGTAGTTGCCGTGACCGCCTCCCTTGACCACCATGTTGTAGTCGCTCTGCTCAGGCCAAATATTGCCAAGCCCGGGACCTGCGCGCTGGACATCCACAATGACCGCTGGCAGTTCTGCCCCGGCCAAGTATGACAGGCCTTCAGACATAAGGGCTATACCAGGACCTGAAGAGGCTGTCATCGCACGAGCCCCTGCACCTGATGCACCGTAGATCATGTTCACCGCGCTGACCTCCGACTCTGCCTGGAGAAAGAACCGCCCTGAAGCAGTGAAGTATTCTGAAGCGCTATGTGCTATTTCACTTGCGGGAGTAATGGGATAACCGAAGAAATGTGTTGCCCCGCCCATGAGGGCACCATGGACAACCGCCTCGTTGCCCTTCATCAAACGCTTACCCATGGTATTCCTCCTCATCCTTGTATACCGTTACAGCTCCAAATTCAGGGCAGCTGTAATAGCATAAACCGCAGGCTATGCATTTTGCTCCCTTAATGAATTCTGCATACTGGTATCCAATCTCATTAATTGCGTTGCCTAACCGAATGCACCGGTTTGGACAAGCTTCAATACATACCCTGCATCCTTTGCACTCGTTGGGATCGATAATTATATAATTCATTAGAAATCTCCAAAGAGGTCGTCGGTTCCTTCACCAAAGAAATTAATGTGACTTATTGCCTTCACCAGGTCATTAGGTATGTCGATAATCTCGAGCTGATGGCTCGGGCAGTTCAGCTTGGCACACACATGCACGCGATTATGCTCTCCCGGCAGGTAGAACACGATACCTGTGTCAGAATTGCATCCTTCTATATCACAGGTATAGGGTTCCATCATGGAAACTCCGCAGAAAGGACAACTGGCCTCCACGAGAGCGTGATTATCTATAAAACCTGGGAAAAAGCTGAACAGCTTAGAATGACTTCCCCAGAATGAATCAATAAATAATACTCCCCTTGTATTTTCTATGGTCACATCAATTTTTATGGAGGGCTCACCATGTATCTGAACCGAACTCACCAGCAAGCTATGCCCGTGCCTGCAAAAAATCGCCTCAATGGCAAGATAGTCATGCTCATCCCGGGTAACTACCTTAAAACCAGGGGGCGTATTTCTCTTAAATATCTCGGGTATCTCTATCTTTTCCAGTTTCATGTGCATCCTCCATGCAAAAAATAAGGTGTGGAGAACTCCCCATATCCCATTCTCATGATAAATCAGCGGGCAGGGGTTGTCAAACTTTTTAGTTAACTAAATTGCGCTGTATTAAAGTCATAATTCTCATTGTTCACGTTTTTCCTGCGCATCTTCAAACAGATTATCTTCTTGCTGCAGTTCCTCCTCAGCGACAGGAGGCTCCTGGGGGGCAATCATACGAAGAAGCTCTTCTCCTGCAGCATTACGACTGTGCATAAGCTTCTGCAGTGACGAAGGCGGAAAACTCTCAGTACGAATACGCCTGAGGCAATCGTCAATATCTTGTTTCATCTTCTCTGGAAGGGACTGCTCTTTTGCTAATGCTTTCAGCCCTCGGATAGCACTGAGCACATGGACCGCATTCTGATGCCTAATGTGGTGTTCAAGCGTCGCAATAAACTGGACTACCCGCTCACGGTCTTTAGGATCAAAGGCTTCAGCAAACTCATACTGCTCCAGCCTCTTGAACATAGCAAGGACCGGTTCCAAAGCTTCCGGAGAGACTGCATAGAACGTATATCCCTGTTCAAACCAGGAGCTTGTCTTGAGTGTCCCTACATCAATTGAGGGAACCACAAAAAACAGTACGGGATACACCTGTTCGCTGCTGATACTTCCCGTCAGCTTACCGGCGGTCTGCTTAGCCTGGGAAGAGAGGTATGTCTGGAGTAGCTGTGACTGCGTATGCTTCGCATCGAACAGCACATATTGATCTGAAAATCTGATTAAGAAGTCCGGTTTAAGTGACGGATCAAAATCCTCAGGGAGATGCATATTGTCATAGGAAGGAAAGTAGAGATCGGATCGCTCACACAACTCCCTCAGCCGGGATATGCACTGCTGCTCATGCAGTGCCCATATACGGTTCCTGTTGGCATCCGACTCTTCCCGGGCACGCTTCTCTTCTGCCAGCACTCTGGAGCGCTCATCCGTCAATGCTTCGCGGGCCTGTACCAGATCCCTGATTTTATCTTCCAGCACCCTGCGTGATTGATGTTCAGATTGTTCATATCGCGTTAGATGCTGCTGAAGTTCCGAAATCTGCTGTCTTGCCTGGTCCAACCTAAATTCAGCATCCCGCTTCTCTTGCTGGAGCTGGAGCACACGCTCATTGAACCCATGCAATTGGACATCTTTCTGGGAGTTCGCAGCCCCAAGCTCCTGAATTTTCTCTTCTAGCCCGGTGAGCCTGCGCCTGGTTAGACCATACAAAACCCATCCCGCGCCGGCTGCTGCTGCAGCAATTCCGATAATAAACTGCGCAATAACCTGTATATCAGTCATAAAGATATAGTATCGCGAATAATCATGTATTGCTACTGGAAGCAGAAGGAAAGATGATCTCTAACCTCGCGCCAGGACAGGTGACGGGACTGACCGCACGTATGGATCCCCCATGGAGAGCCATGATCTCCTTGCAGATCGCCAGGCCAAGGCCTGATCCTCCTGAATCCCTGCTCCTATGTCCTTCAATGCGGTAAAACCGGTCGAAGACATGCTCACGCTCTTCAGGGATAATGCCCGATCCTGAATCCTCGCATGATACAATGATCTGAGATGCTGCATCCTCGTACCATGATACATCAATCATCCCGCCTGAGGGGGTATGCCTCATGGCATTGCTCAGTACATTGGTTAGCACCTGTCCAGCTTTCTCACCGTCGATGCGAACCGTTTTATTCGGATTGATCTTACCTCCACCCTGAGGGACAGTTCTCTGGAACGTAAGTGATTTATCTTCCTTGCTGAGCATCGGAATAAACGGTTCAGCATACCGCCTCACCCACGGTTCAACTAGAGTCGGCTCTCTATGCAGCATGGTCATGCCTGATTCTGCAGAAGCTAGAGCCTGGAGCTCGTTCACGAGCCGAGAAAGCTGCTGAATTTCCTGATACATGTGATTCAGCTGTACCGTATCAGCAGGATAGATGCCGTTGAGCATCATCTCAATCTCTCCCTGAAGCAAGCTCACCGGTGTGCGCAGCTCATGCGCAGCATCCGATATGATACGGCGCTTCCACTGTTCGGACCGTTCAAGAGACAGGGACATGGAATTGAACGCTTGAGAAAGCTCACCCAATTCATCACTTCGGCGGACCTGTACTTGTGTTCCGTAGGAACCCTGCTCAATTGAACGGGCCGCTCTGCGCAGGGCGCTCACAGGGGAAATGATATGTGAGAAAAGCAGCATGCTTAACGCGAAGGATATGAAGAATGCAGCCACGGTGGCAATGAGCACTGAACGGTTAATTGAAGCGAGCAATGTACTGCGGTAGGTATCCATACCCTGTTCAAGCATTGTTCCCGCATACACATATCCTATGATTCCCGGACCGGCAATAATTGGAATACCGTCTTCAGGATTGAGCGGGCCTGATGCAATGAGCGCTTCGCGGGAATCCCTGGTCATAGTTCCGAATAGTGATGAAATCTTGCCTGATGTATCGGTTATCGCTACATCCTGGAGCATTGCTCTCCCGCCTCGATGCACCATAGTAAGAAACATGGGAAGATGCTGAGTAAGCATCCCTTCAAATCCCGCAGGACCTCTACGCATCATCTCAGGCATCATTCCTTGCGCCTGGGTGTGCATGTTCGAACTCTGGTTTTGTATGAGCACGAGAAAGTCATCTGTGTCCATCTGTGCAGAAAGCGGAAGAGCTGACAATTCTTCCGACAGGATACCTGCTATCTGCTGCGCATACTGGACATCACTTTGTTCGATATACTGTGAAAATTCTTTTTCTGCTGCACTCCTGGCTGTCGCTGTTACAATAAGACCAAATACTATGATTAACAGTACGAAACTGAGCGAAAGCTTAATCCACAGCCGCATTCTCATGATGACACCCTTTGAGCTTATGAAAACACATACCCTACTCCCCATACAGTCTGCAGGTATCTGGGATTGGCAGGGTCAGGTTCTATGATCTTTCTCAGGTTCTTTATGTGCGCGTCAACCGTCCGTTCAAGGTGTTCAAACGGATGCTGAAACGCATGCTGGAGGATTTCCTCTCGGGTGAACACCCTGTCCGGATGTTCCAGGAACAGTTCGAGGATAGCAAACTGAGTAGCCGTAAGAGTGCGGGTTTTCCCGTCATGTTCTATGGTTCTCCTGTTGCTGTCGAGAGTAAATCCCTTATAGGTAACAGACTTTACCTGTAAGTCTTCCTTCTCGCCTGAATACCTTCTGAATACTGCCCTTATTCTCGCCTCCAGTTCCTGAAGGCTGAACGGTTTCACTATATAGTCATCAGACCCAAGATTAAGTCCATACACACGGTCAGACTCCTCGCCCTTCGCTGTGAGCATGATGATGGGGACGGAGGAACGTCCGCGAATTTCCTTCGCCACAGCAAACCCGTCTTTTCCGGGAATCAGGATGTCCAGGATAATCATGTCAGGCCGTTCCAGGTCAAACTTCTTTACTGCAGCTATTCCTTCTCCGGCTTCTACGACCCGATAACCTTGTACAGTGAGGAAATCTGCTATGATTTTTCTCAACCTTGGTTCATCTTCAACTACCAGTATAGTTTTCACAACCGCTATCCGCCTGAGTACTATTGTATCCTGAATCATTATGATTTTCCACAGCAGGCCCGTTCACATATCCGGGCCTGTCTGGGAAATGCTATGAAACAACCGTCAGCGCCCCATGCGCGGGGATATATTACCCCTCTGGTGCCATGGAGCAGACGGGGGGGCAGTTTCTGACTTGGGTGCAACCTGTCTGTCACGCATGTGTCCATAACTCTGCGGTGTACGTTCCTGGAACTGCTGGACTGCAGGAGGATCCATGCGGTGCGGAACTGCGGGAACCTGGAGCGCCCTGCCCTTCCAGTACTGATGAGCCATTGGCGTCTCGTCCTCACAGCACACTTCAGGTCCCAACGCATCTGCGCTCATCATCCTTTGGGTCATCCGTGTATGGCCTCCGTATCCGTGGGATGTAAAACCGTGAGATGGAATCAACCTGCTCATATCTTCTGCAGGCAGTACCAGTCTGCCCTGTTCAATTCCAACTCCCAGAAGGTGACCTTTCCCGTCAATATACACTTTAGACACAAGAAAGTACCTGTTGTCATCCGGGGTGTGGGATGACGGTATCTCAAACCCATCTATTTGCAAGGTTTGTCCTTCCTCAATCCCAAGATCAGCAGCACGGACCCGATTGTAGTACAGCACGTAGTCTATACCGCCTGACGTGATGACAGGAAGCCCGTCCTTGACAGACACAGTTCCCGACAGCGTTCTGGATGCAAGCATGACATCGCCTGCTGCAACTGTTTCCCGAGCGGCCTGCGCCGTGAGGAATGCGGAGCCAGCCACCGCAATTAAGAGAATACTCACCAAAAATCGTTTCATAGTTCCTCCTAGATACTTCTCCTGGAAATATCTTGTACGTTTTATTTCTTAACTCAACTATACGTGGAAGATGTGAAAAAAATATGAAATGTGTTTTTTCTGCAGAAATCTTTCATGCGCCATGCTATCATGCATATCATATATGGATATCCAGCCGCAGTTCAGCCATGATGATTCCCAGATGCTTCGTATCGGGAAAAAATCTCTCTTTCTTGCGGGTGCCATTCTGCTGGTCCTGATGACCGCTACCGGTATAATGACTAGATTCATACCCGCCGGATCATATGAGTATGAAACTGTCAGCGGAAGACAGACTATCATTGAGGACACCTTTCAATTCACCGATGATGCACCCCTTCCCGTATGGAGATGGTATACCGCCGCCGTTGAGGTCCTCTGGGGACCTGATGCGGTGCTGATCATCAGCATTATCCTCTTTATGTGCCTTATAGCTGGAGCTGTCACTGTCATGAACTCAGGAGGCATGCTCTCCTACCTGCTTATGGTCATCATCCAGCGGTTTAAGAACCGCAGGTACCTCATGGAAGCATCCATCATCCTTATCCTCATGCTGTTTGGCAGCTTGCTGGGAAGCATTGAGGAAGTGGTGGTGATTGTGCCCCTCATGACCGCGCTGGCGGTACGCATGGGCTGGGATACCATTATCGGTCTGGGCATGAGCCTGGGAGCCATTGCCTTCGGTTTTGCCTCAGCGCTGACCAATCCCTTTACTATTGGGATTGCGCAGCGCCTGGCAGGCATCCCAGTATTTTCCGGAATCGGCTTTCGCCTGCTCATCTTCATCACCATCTATCTGGTCTATACGGGATACGTGATATCAACTTCCCGATCACGCACCCATACGCTGCATACCTCTCTTTCATCTGATAGTTCCGAAGATATGCCACATACATTCTCGCAAGGAATGAGGCGAGGATTCAGATGGTTTGTCCTTTGGCTGTTCATTATGGCAGTGCTGATAGCAGCCTCTGCGCGCATCCCTTTGTTGTCTGATATCATGCTGGCGGTCGTAGTCATCTGCTTTCTCATAGGAGGACTGGGAGCTGGTGCGTTTGCGGGCATGCGGGCCAAGTCGATTCTTAAACATACGCTTACAGGTATAACCACTGTAGCACCGGGCATCATACTCATTCTCATGGCAGCGAGTATCAAGCATATCATGCACAAATCAGGGTCTATGGATACCCTGCTGTATCTGGCTTCCGGGAAGATCTCACAAGCAGAACCGTTTCGTGCCGCTCTGTTGATCTACCTGCTCGTTCTCGGATTAAATTTTTTCATAAGCTCAGGATCTGCGAAGGCATTTCTCATCATTCCCATCATCACCCCCTTAGCAGACATGGTGGGATTATCACGGCAGACTGCGGTGCTGGCATACGTATTCGGTGACGGGTTTTCGAACATTTTCTACCCGACAAATGCTATTCTGCTCATATGCCTGTCGATTACAGGAGTCAGCTACTTCACGTGGTTCCGCTGGATATGGAAGATCCAATTGACTGTGTTCGGCATCACCGTACTGTTTCTCCTGCTGGCTGTTCATATTGGATACTAGGGAGGATTTGCTCCATGGAAATTGCAGCAATTATCGCGGCAGCAGCTGCTGCTGCAGGATATCTCTTCATGCGCGCGGCATTGGCCAAGCCGAAGGAATATCAAATTAAACCTACCGCTGCTTCATTTCCACCGGCCGACCGGACCATCCGGCACCTCAGTGAAGCGGTTCAGATTCCCACTGTACCTATGGGTGAACATGCCGGTACAATGCTCCTGAATTTCCACCAATGGCTGGAGGAGGCTTATCCGTTGGTGCATAAGCACCTCTCACGCACTATCCTGTCAGACTATACACTGGTGTACCATTGGGAAGGTTCTGATGCATCGCTGGAACCTGTCCTCTGCACCGCTCATATTGATGTGGTACCGCCGGGAGATGATGCAGATCTCTGGTTATATCCTCCTTTTTCGGGAGCTGTCGAAGACGGTTACCTCTGGGGAAGAGGATCCATGGATATCAAGGTGCAGATTGTGGCGCTCATGGAATCCGTTGAGCATCTCCTTGAATCCGGACATCAGCCGGTGCGGTCTTTGTATATGGTATTTGGCCACGACGAGGAGACAGAGGGAGACGGCGCAAAAGCAGCAGCTCAGTATTTCACGGACAAGGGTTTGCGTTTTCTGCTCGTACATGACGAGGGCGGATGCGTGACAGACGGGATCATAGCAGGGGTGAACAGGCCCGTTGCCAACATCGGTATAGCGGAAAAGGGATATATGGATGTGGAGCTTGAAGCCCGCCAGGCAGGAGGACATACATCCATGCCGGGCAGGACAACCTCCTTAGGTGAACTAGCACAGGCACTGGTCAATCTTGAACGGCACCAATTTCCCCTCAGAATGACCAGGGTAACAGCCGGGATGTTTGAAGCGCTTGCTCCCTACATGCCCATACTCCAGCGAATGCTCATTGTACATCGACGAATTTTTTCTCCGCTGCTGCTGCGCATCATATCCCGCACCTCTACGGGAAATGCAATGGTACGAACTACTACAGCACCGACCATGGCACAGGCAAGCAATGCTCCAAATGTCCTCCCTCCATCGGCACAGGCGGTAGTCAACTTCAGGCTGCTCCATGGCGATACTTCCCGCACCGCGGCGGATCGCATCCGCAAGACTATACGAAATACCAATATTTCCATCACCCTCAAGAGGAGAGAGGAACCGTCAGCGGTTACAGATACGAAATCACCTGGATATCAAGCGGTAGAGAGGACAATCCTCCAGGTATTTCCTGAATCTGTTACGGCTCCATTTCTTATGATAGGCGGTACTGACGCTCGGAGATATGAAGGGCTCTCAGACGGGATCTGTCGGTTTTCTCCCTACATCCTTACCCGTAGTGAACTGGACCGCCTCCACGGATACGATGAGCGGATATCTCTTGAGAATATAAGTTCAGCGGTCAGATTCTACCTGCAGCTGTTTGCCAACGTAGATATCTAGAGGTTTCCGATGGTTGCAACCATTACAGCCTTTATGGTATGAATCCGGTTTTCAGCCTCATCAAATACAACCGAATACGGGCTCCGGAATACTTCATCGGTGACTTCCATCTCCTCAAGGCCAAACTTTCGATGCACATCCTGTGCTACTTCTGTTTCCAAGTCATGGAAAGCAGGAAGGCAGTGCATGAACCGCACATGCGGGTTACCGGTCAACCGGATCATCTCCATGTTCACCTGGTAGGGTTTCAATAGGGCGATACGTTCAGCAAACTTCTCCTCCTCTCCCATGGAGACCCAGACATCAGTGTACAGCACATCAGCATCCTTGACCCCGTCAGATATTGAATCAGTCACCCCGATAGAAGATCCCGTCTCTTTGCCCAGGGACTGCATCGCTTCAAGATGAGCCTTGGCAGGGAAGAGTTCGCTGGGAGCAAGCACAGTAAAATCCATACCTACTTTTGCCGCTCCTATCATGAGGGATGTGGCCACATTGTTTCTCCCGTCACCGACAAATACCATTTTCATGTGGTTAAGCGGTTTCGGCACATGCTCCTTTGCTGTCATGAGGTCAGCGAGCACTTGCGTTGGATGATAGGTATCGGTGAGGCCGTTCCACACAGGAACTCCGGACCACTGAGCCAGCTGCTCGACGGTCTCCTGCTTGAATCCCCGGAACTCAATACCGTCATAGTACCGTCCAAGTACACGTGCAGTATCTTCGATGGATTCCTTCTTGCCCATCTGGCTGTTGGTCAGGAAGGTGACGTTGGCCCCCTCATCAAATGCGGCCACTTCGAAGGCGCAGCGAGTCCTGGTCGAGGCCTTATCGAAAAGCAGTACAATGT
This sequence comes from Spirochaetia bacterium, assembly GCA_007128345.1. Taxonomy (GTDB): domain Bacteria; phylum Spirochaetota; class Spirochaetia; order PWKH01; family PWKH01; genus SKXS01. The sequence goes on along the minus strand of SKXS01000088.1, from coordinate 4,998 downwards.
TCTTGCCTTCAAGCAGATTTCCCCTGATTCCGGAACGTTTCTTCCGTTTCAGATCAATTGACAGATCAATGAGGTAGTGAATCTCTTCAGATGAGAAATCCTTAAGTGTCAGTAAGCTTTTTCCGCGTACATTAACCGGCATAGTGTTCCCTCCTTCGCTAGTCAAGCGTCTCTCTGAAAAGCGGCATGCTCATGCAGCGCGGCCCTCCCCGCCCTCTGACGAGTTCTGACCCTTCAATAGCCAGCACGCGCACACCATGGTTCTCCAGTGTTTCATTAGATACCACATTACGGCGGTACGTTACAACTGTTCCCGGTGCAACAGCCAGAGTATTGGTGCTGTCATTCCATTGCTCTCTGGCTGCGGTGATCAGATCACCTCCACCGGTATATATGGCATCAACGGCCGGCAGCCGTAGTGCTTTTTTCATTGCCGTGTTAATATCCTTCTCTGCACAGATGTCCCAGGTACTGTCGGACTTCCTGATCATCCGGAATACCTTCAGGGCATGCTCTACTCCAGGAAAGATCGTATATTTGTCAATATCAACCATGGTAAAGACGGTATCCAAATGCATATATGCCCGGGTAAACGGGAGCTGAATAACCAGTATTTCCTGAATATCCTGCCCCCCCTGCTCCCTTGGGAGCATGACTTTTCCTGCCAGCTCTTCGATAGCCCATACCTCGGTGCGGTCGCTGCAGCCCACTGCAAGTACTTTGTCACTGAGTACCAGGATATCACCTCCTTCAATGCTGCCCCCCTGGGCATACCCTTTGTATATGGGAATATGGGTGTCGGCAAACAGGGGATGGCGGCTGCAGATAAGGGATAGCATCCATGTTTCACGTTTTCGAGCTTCCGATTTCATAGCGTTTATGCTCAGGCCGCTGCCTATCACTGTCCCTGGGTCCCGAGTGAAGTACAGGTTCGGCAGGGGTGCAATATAGTACGGGTAGGCATCCCTTATGTAGTATGAAAGTGTCTGCTTCACCTTACGGTCATCCACCTCATCCTTGAGCACACCGCCAATAAGGTGCTCCACCAGGCCGTGCAGATCCATTGAGTTCAGAAATTCTCTCACCGCATCCCTGAGGAAGTCATATTTCACCCCGGATGATGCAATCGTACCTTCAATTACCTGTTCCCTCACCGCATCATCTTCGAGCAGATCCTTCAGGAGGTCCTCAACATATCGTATTTCACATCCCTGATCACGGAGCGTCTCGGCAAACTGGTCATGCTCCTCCTGCATCTTCGCAAGGAACGGGATATCTTCAAAAAGCATGGAATCGAGGTACTGGGGGGTCAAGGATTCAAGTTCCGTACCCGGACGATGGAGCAGTACTGACTTCAGCACTCCTACTTCGGAAGCTGCCTGTACGGTGAATTTTTGCTGATTCATGAGGACTCCTGCTTTACTGTACGCACTTCAGAGCAAGCTTTTCTCTGCACTGGATAATTGTCTATACGGAATAATACCTGATCACACATCGTACCAATAAAAAGCTTCTCTCTGTCATACTACCTGAACTGCCGGGATAACCTCAAGTAGTCCTGCATGTCCGGAAGAAGCATTCCGGAAGTTTCAGCAGCCGGTAAATCCTCCTCCGTCCCCGTATGCATAGTACTGCTGAAAACCAAGCCGCCCGGTATCCAGGGATATCCGGGCGGCATCAAAGGAGACAACTAATACGTTTTTATATCAGCTGATACTCTAAATATATGCTTCTTATCAGTACTTCAGGTTAACAGTCCAAATGCGGACAGTCATGTCGTCGGCGATACTTGCAATCTTGGTGCCGTCAGGTGATACCCGTACGGTTCTGATTTCATCCATATGCCCTTCTAGTACTGCAACCTCATCCTGCAGGTCCTTACGGTCAAAAATGCGGATGACATGGGGGGAATCAACCGCTGAAACAAGATAGTCACCCTTATTGAGGGGTGTCCACATGAGACTTCTAATCCTTCCCGGATTGTCTTCATCGTCGTACCCAGGTATCACCTCAACCGTATCATACTTCTCGTTCCAGACGAATACTTCTCCCTCGCTGCGCTTTCCGCCGTAGGCCAGGTACTTACCGCAGGGAGTCCAGGCTATGTCATGCATGTCGAGGTTAGTCAGCTGGTAGTCGATGAACTTCAGCATGTCACCTGCCAGAAAATCATATATACGTACATATCCGTCATACACACCGAAGGCTATCACTTCAGGATCAACAGGATGCCACTCAAGTGCGCGGACCCGATATCCGAATTCTTCTTCAAACACCAGGGTGTAGGTATCAAGTTCGTATACCCGGGCAAAGCCCATATCATTCCCTATGGCAAAGTAATTCCCATGGGGAGATACCTTCATCATCCGGACATTTCCTTCCTGCCCGTCGAGTTCACTGAGTACTGCTCCGGTTTCAGCATCAAAGGTCCTGATCATGGACCCGTCTCCCGCTGCAACGATACGAGTACCGTCAGGAGTAAACCCCACATGGTTGATCCGGTGGCCTAAAGCATCGTCAATCTCCCAGATCATTGATGCACTTCCTACATCCCATTTGATAATTTTCCCGTCACGTCCGGCACTCACCAGGTACCTGCCGCAGGGACTGAAATCCACCCCGCGCCCCTCTTCCGTATGACCGAAGAGCGTAACTACATCAACTAGTACTTCTTCTACCACCGGTTCTTCAACTTCAGCTACAGCAACACGATCCACATCCGGCATAGCGGCACAGCTAAGCAGGACAGCGGCAGAGACTACTGCCGTTAGAAAAAAACCAATTGTTCGCATGCGCTTCATACTTTCCTCCTTTAGGATAATTCTATTTCTTTTTGGGCAGTCCTTATTAACTGACCATTTTTTTCTATGTGCTAGCGATCTTTTCGTTCTACGGTATAGATCGGAGTGATATCAATTTCTCCTTCGTGTCCAACAATAACCGGTTCAACCTGCATATACATTCCGCAAGCTGAAAGTTCAAGGCCGATAAAGTGATGTGCAGTAAGGGATTCCTTGAGCCACCAGTAACTGTCCGGATCCTTTGCCCTTCGCAGCGGAGCCCCCCATCCTCCGTCCCCAATGTATACTACACCCCGCACAGGATCGATTCCTCCGTCGAATATGGCTTCAGTGCGTTTGTAGGAATGTTCATGGCATTCTGCAACCAGGTCCACCCCGTACTGCTCGAAAAGGGGCACCCAGTGCTCACGAATCCTTGTGGGAATATCTCCTTCCATGGTCTTTACGCTCGGCCATGCTGCTACATGGTAGGAGACCTTGATGAACCTGTCAGTCTGGGAGTAGTGCTGCAGGGTCTGTTCCAACCATTGTTTCTGATCTCCGTCAACCAGCGCACTATGATCCGAATCCAGCTGCACAAGCGCCAGGTTAGGTCCGTATTCAATCACATAGTACTGTTCGTTTCCAGGAAGATGAAACCGGTTGAAGTAGAACGGCCCCTCCTCCTTGGTCAAGAAGTAGCTTCCTTCAATTTCATGATTGCCTACGGTTGGAATCACAGGGATTCTCCTTCCCGATTCGGTTATCATCTGCTCATGCCAATCGTCAAACCACTCATCCCAATGCTGTTCATTGAGTGCTCTTTCGATGAGATCCCCATTGAAGACCACAAATTCCGGATCATATGCCGCAGCAACTACATTAACCTTCCGCCTGTCATCTCGATATGTCCGTGAATCTCCCCCGGTAATAAATCGTATGGGGCGTTCTTCGCTGGGTGCAGTGATGAAGGTAAAGGGTTCACTTCGGTAGCGGCCGGTTTCAACAACAACTGCATACTCGGTATCCGGACTCAGCCCGGTGAGCTCAGCGGTATGCAGCCATCCTCCGAATTCCCTGAATGTATAGGTTTCTGCCTGTTGCGATGCATACTGCTCTACCGGCAAACCTGAATCGTCTGTGAAATAGACAGTTGAATCCCGCCAGCTGCTCCAAAACCGGTTATCCGAGTAGTACCCCCAGTAGGGTACTTCCAGTCGTGAGCTTTGAAACCTGTCCACAATCTCATCAACACTCTGTCCTGAAAGCGCAAGTTTATAGCACATATCAAACACAGCATCATCCAATGAGGCATACCCTAGGTCCTCCCAGTTTCCTGTGAGCCAGAGCTGCTGGAAAGCAGGATCCTGCATAGCCTGATAAGGGGTATCAGGGTCCCTGTCCCGTTCAGCCTGAGCTGCAGCAAGCTGTACGATCCGCTCACCATATGTCAAGTATTCCACACCAAGATCTGATCTCCATGTTACGGTCATGGTGGTTTGGGGATCGTTCTGCCAGGTTAGGATGATCTGGTTTGGATATCTCCGGTCTATCGAAGAAAGCTGAACAGCAGCAGTCAGCAGAAGCATCGCAAGAACAGTCATAAGAACACGCTTCCCAAGCACATTTGAGCCTCGCCGTATGCAGCGCTGTGCGGAGAACCTGTCGTCATATGATAAACTTTTCTTTCTCATGCGTATCTCCCTGTAATTTATTTTACATTTATAAATCATTGTACAACCCTTTGTTTCATCTGTAAACCTATGTTTGTAAAAAATATTTGCAATAACTCCTATTACATTCAGGTGACATCTCAATTATTTATGAGTATTACACTCATAATTTCTTTCATGAAAAATTATTTTTTGTAAAATATATTTTATATTCTACATAGGTAACTACTCAATTAAATTGAATTGCAGCAACCCCATCTTCACTCTTACTTCCCACACACCTCCAAGGGTGCACCCCAGTCTGATCAGAGTAACTCTTGACATTATTGAAAGTTATTGGTACACAAGGAATAAGTTTTCGCGTGCTTTTCCCGCTGTTCGCTGCAAAGCATGCACGATAAGTTTAAGGAGCAGATACTTGTGGCCGAGCTTTTTCTCTATGCTTTGAATGCTGTTGGACCCATATTCCTCATGGTTGGAGCCGGATACCTGTTCAAGCAGAAGCGGCTTATAGACGATTCATTTGTCAGGCACGCAAATATACT
>SKXS01000044.1 GCA_007128345.1 Spirochaetia bacterium | reverse complement strand
TGAGGATACCCCCAGTATTCGAAAGAAATTACCTGAGGCAACCAGCTGTTTCTGCTCTCCGGGCAAGTCAGCATAGAGAATCATGGCGACCACCGGACCAGGATCAAAGAAGGGCATGTCGGTACCAAACAGCAAGCGCTCTGCACCGAATTTCCTGCAGATATCCTCGATGCCTCCAAAATTCTTGTACCAGGAGATTTCCACATGCAGGTGTTCAAACCGCCCAAGGAGCGGATAGAGATATCTGCCTGACCGGTACGATACCCGGGTGAGCACTATCTGCAGCTTCGGGTGGTCCGTACAGATTCGGCAGAGGGTATCCCAGTGCATCATATCTGCGTCAATAAGCACAGGAATACTGGAGGATGCAAACGCATCAAAGAGTTCCTTGCAGCTCCAGGATTCCAGGCTGTAAGAGAGCACATTGTGCTGGGGTACCAGCTTTGCAGCATACACCCCCTGCTCTCGCATCATCCCTACCAGATCTTCAGGAGGGGGAAACTCGCCTGTATGATGCGGCATGACCACCCAGAGAGGAAAGATATTCCGGTGCTGCATGGCAATTCGGGAAATCTCTTCGTTCCCCTGAATCGGGTGATGCTCCAGAGATGCTGTGTGCCAGGCAAGTGCACGCCCAATACGAAAGCGGTCCATCTGCCTGCCAAGCGTTTCAGTGGTATGAAACATCCCTGGATTCGGAGCAGCTCGCCTGCCGATTGAGCAGTTGATATCACAGAAACTCAGCATGTATTTGCCCTCTGCACATCAATCGCGTGCGTCATGTACTATGGTTCCTTCAACTATGGTCATCTTCACGTTCACGGAATCATCAAAAATCACCACATCGGCATCCTTGCCCACGGACAAGCTTCCCTTATGCCCGTTAACCTTCAGAATTCTTGCGGGAGTATAGCTTGCCATCTCTACCGCCTTGATCAGAGGAACCTCAGCAAGACGGACCATATTCCGCACCAGTCTTGATGTGTTTGCTACGCTGCCTGCAAAGTTTGACCGGTCACTGAGCTTCATTACCCCGTCTTCCAGGATGAGCGTCCTCCCATCACGGTGCTTCACCTCACGATTTTCCTCTATGTCCAGCCCCGCGTATGAAGTGGCATCTGTCACCAAGGCAGTATGGACAGGTCCTTTTACCTTATAGATGAGTTTCAGCAGGCTTTCGGGAAGGTGCTTACCGTCCGCAATGATTTCAACCGTCAGCTCATCCATCAGGTAGCCGCTTTCCACAATCCCTGCTATGCGGTATGCATGTTCCCTGCGCATCATCGAGCATCCTGAGTAGAAGTGGGTGATGTGGGTATACCCGTTTTCCAGTGCCAGGAGAACCTCATCATAGGTAGCATCAGAATGGGCAATGCAAGCCAGTATCCCACGTTTTCTCAATTCCCTTCCGAGCTCCAGACCTCCTGGAAGCTCTGGTGATGCCCCCATCATGATAATTCCCTCCCAGGAATCAAGGAGCTTAAGGTAGTCCCGGGGATCGGGAAGCACAATAAAATCAGGATTCTGAGCTCCTCTCTGGGCGCTTGAGAAGTACGGTCCTTCCACATGGATGCCAAGGACAGCTGCACTGGTGTCACAGCTTTCTTTTGCTTCCTTTACGGCATACACTGCCCGCAGCAGCTTGTCCCAGGGAGCCGAACTGACTGTCGGTACTATCGCTGTAGTCCCAAAACGCGCATGGGTCCTGCATACAGCAGCCACCGCTTCAGGAGTTCCGTCAATGATCTCGCTGCCTCCCCCTCCATGAACGTGCATGTCAATGAATCCAGGGGCAATGTACATACCCTCTGCGTCAATGCTTTTTATCTCCGGACCGGAAACAGGCGGATCTCCTGAGAAAACTTCAGATATCTTGTTTCCTTCAATCATTACACCGCCTTGTTCTATGGTTCGAAAGGGGGTGATCACACGTCCGTTTGCTATGCATATTTTCATTCTGTATTCTCCTGTCTGCAGGAATCATTCGATTCCTCCAGGTGTTTTGCAATATCGAGAAACAAACGTACTTGCTGATCATCGGTATCACTATCTATGCCCACGCAGGAGAAAGAAAGCAAAGATGCCGGCTGCGCGTCACAAGCCATCTGTTTCAACTCTCCGACGAGCTGCTCTTTGCTGCACTCCCTAAGCCTGACGGGACTGTAGCGCGCATTGATCCAGGTTCCCGGGAAAGCAGCTCTGGCAGCTTTGAGATCCGAAAATGCCCCGGCCTCAACAAAACTGACACCGGAAATCTCTGCATAGATCTGGGCGAAGCGATGGAAGGATCCTCCGCAGTGATGAATCCCGAACGGCTGGAAACGCCGGGAGAGCATCGCATCATGTTCAAGCAGGAAGGATTCGTAGATATCGCGGGAGACCATGTCTAGCGAGCAGTTCGAGGTTACATAGAGGCGCTTGTCCACTTGCCTGATAATCGAAGTGACACCTATGCCGATGCACTCAGAGACCTCTCTCAGGCATGTGGCAGTTTCTGCAATCGTACGGGCACAGACAGTGAGGATGTGCCTGGCAAGCTCAGGACGGCTGTAATAGTCCTCAAATAGCTGCATGCCCCTGATGCTTAATGCCAAATTCTGAACCCCATGGAGATCAACGAAGCTCTCTACATACCCGTACTGCTCATACAGCCAGGCAATCCGCCTCTCCAGGCTTTCCCAAGCAGAAGTCTTCCTGACGTCAGGAACCCCCAGCTGTTCAGCTTCATGCGCTGAAAGGTTCAGACACAGCGGTTCGGGGAGCGAATCGGGAGAGTAGCGGATATCACAGCCGAGTATCTGCGCCTGGACATACTCACCGGCAAGGAGATCGGAATCAAGCAGCGGCCTGGGCTTGGGATCATCTTCCCCAAACCCCAGATCTCCAAAGCGTTCATAGAGCACCCGTCTCATGTTCATATCAGCATCTATACGGTATGCAGGATCCTCAAAGAACCTCTGGGAAAAATCAATTCCCGCATGCTCATGCCACCAAGAGGGATGGAAAGTTACATCAACGGGAACCATCAGCTGTTCTCCTCGTCCGCAGTCCCGGAGATACCCGGGGCAGTATCACGCGTTCATCACTTCATATATATACGTGATCGCCTGAATATGACCAGTCCCATAACCAGTAAGGGTACGCATGCCAGCACCAGAGAGAGATGGATACGCGATGACGGGGAAACGATACGGATCTGCCTCTCGCTTGTCGGCAGCACCTTACCGTCCCGGTCAAGCACGTGCAGGGTAATCACGCGGCTATCCCGCTGTATCGGGAGACGGAACGCCTGAAGGGATGCATCTCTGTCCCTGTGGGCTCCTTCAGGGTCAAAGGGTACTATCTGATACCCCGGGGAGGCTCCTGGAGCCTGCTGTACATAGTAGGGCTGCTCGGTGACCGTCTCCGTCCCCAGAGCGGACGAGGTATAAACAATAGATGCTCCAGGTACCTGCTGAGTCCTAACCCACTTCATCACTGAAGGATTTCCCTGTGCGTCATTTTTCCTGAGCTTTTCATAGAAGAGATCGTTGTACTCCTCCTGGAAGAACGGCCTGAGGAAGATGTCCGCACTGCCACTCACATAGAGGACCGATGAAGGAGTTCTGGACTCCACCGGCCGGGTCCACTTGTCTCCTGGTATGACATCAAGACCAATAGCGTCATACCGCCGTCTGTCGAAGATCACAAGCTGCCGTTCAGAGCCCTCCATGATATATCCGTCATGGGTAATGAATCGTATGTTGTACTCACCGGCGGGCAAGTTGATGACAAAACCCTGCTGTACAGCAGTCGGGGGAACCTGGTACTCCGAGGGATATTCCGGCTCCGGTGGTGGTTTCATGCGCTCAAGGGTATTCATGAGTTCAGTCACATCTTCACCCCGGGAGCGGAGTTCAGTAATCTCCCGGGAGAGGGCGTTGAGCCGTTGGGTGTATTCGCTGTGCAGGCGTTGATAAGCAAACATGTCATCCCGAAAGGCATCCATAGCCTGCACATAGCGGTTCCATATACGATTGGCTTCATCTCCTTGTGCCACTTGCCAGTTCAGCTCATAGGTTCCCCTGACGTTGAAATAGGTGTAGGGGGTCATATTGAGAGTCCAAGGATCCTTACCCCGCTTAGTTACTTCAAGTTTTCCTTCGAAGGGAACATTCAGCACCGTCGCATCTATGTTCCAGTCCCTGGTAATCGGCCAGTAGTAGACAAATACGTTGCGGACCGTCAGTATGCTGTCCTTGTCTGCTATCAGGTAGATGGACTCCGCATCCTTTTGGGCAAAT